>CAYNTR010000015.1:0-28339 GCA_964400255.1 uncultured Halobacteria archaeon | reverse complement strand
GGATGTAGTCCTTATAAATTTCTTTCGGAAGATGGGGCGTTCGGAAGTACTGAAGCTATGAATAACCTTTCGTTTGTTCGCGTTCTAAAAAGTTCGTATAGCAAGCTAATGGCCTATTTTTGGCTCAATTCTGTTCAGGAGGCAGGCAGGGACGCTGGATCTTTAAATGTTAAATACACGGTGTCAGATATGTTCCGAGATAAACGACTACTCACAAAACAGCGATTCATTGACACTGCACTTCAATACGATATGGAAACCTAAGCCGATGACAACCAGCACGAACCCTAAAATGAGAACATCGATCGGAAGGTTAATGAGCATAAAGAGAGAGGTTGCTATCCCGAACAGGGGTAAAATCGGCATGTTACCGATACTGATGGGTGTTTTGAACCCCCCCCTCTACTGGTTTCTTGTATCGAAGGTAGATGACCGCTGCATTGATCAGGATAAAAATAGCAAAAATGGTAAAGTTCGTGAGATTCGCTATCGTTGCTAGATCACCAACAAAAATGAAAAGAACCGATGCTAACACGACGGTGAGTATGGCGAACCACGGCGTCTGTATTTTCTCTCCGGTCGATAAGAAGATGCCAGGCAGTGCTTTATACGCCGCAATGCCATAGATGATTCTCGACCCGCTGAGGAGCGTTACGAGGGCGGTATTAAAGGTGGAGAACAATGCAATTATTGATAGCGCTACATAGATTTGGTTGCCGTAGACACGCTGCGCAACCAATGCAAGCGGCGCTTCCGCTTGGGCTAGTTCCTGCCATGACACCACGCTTATCGCCGCAATACCGACGAGGATGTAAATAATTGTGGTAATAACGATAGAAAGGATAATTGCCTTAGGAATGACCTTTTCCGGCTCCTTGGTTTCTTCCGCAAGTCTCGCTATGCTTTCAAAGCCGATATAACTGAAGAAAATTAAAACACCCGCTTCAATAACGCCCTTTACACCCTGTGCAAGCTCGAAATAGTCGACTGAACCCAGATAGGGTATCCCGATGAAAATGATGAGGACCAACCCGCTTGCTTCGATCAGGGTGAATAGAATGGTAATAAATGCCGTTTCTTTTAATCCTGCGATAAGAGTGATGCCACATACAACGAGCGTGGCTACAGCGATTACGATAACGGGGGTATGAAAAAGAGCGGAGAAGTAGTTTGCAAAACCAACCGCAACGGTAGCAGCAGCTATGATACTCCCCGCGATTATCAACCAGCCGGTAACCCATGCGTGCGTTTTGCCAAACGAATTTTCGATGTACACATATTCCGCTCCCGCGTTCGGGAATCGAGAAGCAAGTTCGGCATAGCTTAACCCGGTAAAGGAGGCGACAAGAGCTGCAAGAATGAATGAAAGCCACAACCCATTGCTACTGAGACCTGCAGCTTCGCCTATAATGACATAAATGCCGGCACCAAGAATCACACCGACACTCATCAACGTGAGATGCCAGAGACCAAGAACCCGTTTCAACAACTCTATCACCCTTTCATAGTAAGAAGTTTGGCAAGAAAAAAGACATTTTTTGATGACACGTACAAACGTAACCAGATACGGATCGTATCATATGATTTGCCGGAACGAAACTGAGTTCAAGAAACTTCAAGACACCCTGCTCTTGTGCTACTTTTATATAGTGCAATTTTATAATTTTACTAAAAAAGTAAAATAGTGGTGAGACGATGCACGAAATAGCGATGCGAAGAGTGTTAGATTCGTTCGCGAAGGTGGGGAAGCAGTGCGGCATGGGAGAATCGGTGGGACGCATATGGGGCTTTTTGCTCTTGAAGTCGTGCCCCATAACGCAGAAGGAGATCGAAGAAGGCACCGGTTATAGCAGGGGATTGATCAGTCACTGTCTGCAGGGCATGGAGGAAAGGACCGTGGTTGACGTAAATAGGAGAGGCCGAGAGATCCACTATTCTCTTAATTCCTCTCTGGCCGCGAGTTTTGGTGAACTGGTAGGACGGCAATATGAGGATCGGATAAAGCTGATGATCGAATTCCTGACCGAACTCTCCGATACAATTGAGGACGAAAAGGTGCGAGCTTCTTCTCGCTCACTCATCAACGAATATAAGAAATTGAGCCTCGCTTTTCTCCTCTTTCCTAAAATAATTGACGGTATACGTGGAATAAACATGGAAGCAACGGACATAAAAGAAGCAGTAGAAAGAATTACTATAGTAGTAGACAATGATATAAAGAGATGATGAAAATGTACAAAAGAAAAAAACTTGGCGTTTTTATGACAACCCTGTTGATTGCTGCCTCTTTACTACTCGTTCTGGCAGCCACCGCTTCCGCTGCTGAGGGGCCGACGGTCATGGTTACCGGTTACACGGTGAAGCCCGACGTCTTGATGCCGGGTGACGCAGGGACAATTACCCTCACGATAAAAAATATGGACACAAAGTCGTCAGAGACCGAGATGGTTGTTGAGAATCCATCAGTCGGCACCCAGAAAACCACGACGTCAACGCGCGGGATAAGTGCGGAGATCGAAACGATTCGACTGAGTAGCAAAAGTAGAGACGTCGAATGGATGAAATCAGGTACGGAACAGACCGAGTACTTGAACGTTGGTTCATTGGGACCGGGCGAAAGTATAACAATCTCGTTACCGATCAAAGCTGCTCCGTATGCCCGTGACGGGACGTATTTCCCCGAGGTGTACATAGAAGTGGATAATGGAGATAATGTGCGTTTTCCGGTAGTTGTGGAAGTTGACAGCAGTGAAGTGCAGGTACTTGAGGGGGACATTCCGGCTGAAATTTCGCTCAGCGAGTCAAAGGAGATCGCGATCGTCGTGGCGAATAACCGACCGAATACCGTGAGCGGCGTGAATGTGTTGGTGACGTCGAGCCCCAATACGTTCGATTTCACGCCAGAACAGGTATTTATTGGTAATTTAGGCGCGTATGAGCAGAGAACGGTGAAGTTCACCCTTACCCCGCACGCTGAAGGAGAGCACGATATCGCTTTCGAAGCAACGTATAAGAACGACAATAACGTGCATTCCAGCAGGCTTGCTTCGTCCGTACTCGTAAGGGGCCGATCAGATGTGAAACTTATCCTCGTGAATGCGCCTGACTTTGTATCACAGGGAGCAGTTGCGCGTATAGACTTTGACGTCGCAAATGGGATGGCAAAAGATATTAAAGCGGTATCCGTAGTACCTGTAATAAGTGGTCTCAAAATATTCCCATCAGAATACTTTATTGGTGACATGGAAGCTGGCGATGTCTTTTCTGCTTCCTTTGATCTCCATACGAGCGATTTGAGTGTGGGTGATACGAGAATCCCCTTTAAACTCGTGTTCAAAGATATCGAGACCGACAAGCAGTACGAAACGCAGGGTTACGAGGTGCAGATCGAAATACGAGAAGAACAGAAGAGTGAAATACCGAACTCGGTGCTCTTAGGTGTCGTGCTCGTTATTCTTGTTCTTGTCATAGTGGTTGTCGTGTTCAGGAGCAAGCGAAAGCGAGGTCGTCGAGAGAAATAGAGAGCGTGGGATACGAACAAATAATGATTCGTACTGAGCATCTGACGAAGGTCTACTGGATGGGTGATGTGGAGGTTCACGCACTGCGCGACGTGAACTTAGAGATCAAGGACGGTGAGTTCGTCGCGATAGCTGGGCCCTCAGGCTCGGGCAAGTCCACACTGCTCAACATGATCGGGTGTTTGGATACACCCACAAGCGGTTCGGTATTCATCGATAATATAGATACCGCCACGCTCAACGAAAACGAGCTTGCAGAGATCCGGAGGAAGAAAATCGGCTTCATATTCCAGCAATTTAATCTCGTCCATACGTTAAATGCGGCGGAGAACGTGGCCCTTCCCATGTTCTTTTCCGGTGTGAAACGGGAACTGAGGCTGAAGAGGGCTCAGGAACTGCTTGACAGTGTTGGACTTGGAGACCGCATATACCATAAACCTTCGGAACTGAGTGGCGGGCAGCAGCAGCGGGTAGCTATTGCACGCGCGCTTGCAAATAACCCTGAAGTCGTCATTGGCGATGAGCCAACGGGGAACGTGGATACTACAACGGGAAACGCAATCATGGATGTCTTGGAAGGGTTGAATAAAGAAGGCCGAACGGTAATAGTGGTGACGCATGATGCGGATATCGCAGCCCGTGCACAGAGGAGAAAGCGGATGCGAGACGGAATGGTGCTTGATTGAGCAATGCGAGACAAATTCCTCCTAGCCTATCGGAGCATAAGGGAGCGGAGAACGCGGTCGATACTCACCGTATTGGGTATTGCGGTAGGTATAGCAGCTATTGTGTCGTTGGTGAGCGTCGGCTATGGTATGGAGGAGGCGATAACCGGAGAATTGACTGGGATGGCAGATATGATATCGGTGATACCCGGCAAAATAACGGGTACGACCTACGTGGAACTGGGAAGTTTTACTGATAGAGACATGAACGACTTACAGCGGATAGGAGGTATCAAGGACATAACTGCAATGACGTACGATGCCGCGGAAGTGGAGTATCGGAACGAACGATCGCCCATTTTTATCATGGGTGGTGATACGAAAGAGCTGGGAAGCTTCTATGTGGAGCCGGTAGGGATCAAGGAAGGGAGATGGCTCAGGGAAAATGATTATAAAGGGTGCGTCATTGGAGACCGAGTCGCCAATGAGTTCTTCGACGAGGCTATCCACGTGAACGATAAACTGATAATCAATGGTGAGAAATTCATTGTGGTTGGCGTTTTTGAAAAAGCCAGCACACTGTATGCCGCAGACGTTGATCCCCACATTTTTCTCACGTTGCGCGCTTCACAGGAGGTGCTGCAAACCGATGAGGTAAAATACATCATGGTACGGGTCTATAATATCGAGGAAGCGGAGGCGATAGCAGAGGAGATCAAGAAGGTGATCAATGATAATCATGGGCTCGAAGATTTCGCCACCGCAATGACGATGGGCAGCGCCCTCGAACAGATCGGAACCGTTTTCAATATTTTACGCGGCGTCTTGGTGGGCATCGCAGCAATTGCACTCGTGGTCGCCTCCATTGGCATTATGAACACGATGTTGATGTCCGTAATGGAGCGGACGCATGAGATTGGCGTGATGAAAGCGATCGGCGCGAAGAGCCGAGATGTGCTCTCTCTTTTCCTCTTAGAATCGAGTATGGTGAGTCTGGTGGGTGGTTTGGTTGGCTGCATCATTGGTGTTATCGTGGCACGGGTCATCAGTTTCGGTGCAAGCTCGGCATTAGGGATCGAATTTAGCGCAGTGGTGAAACCCGCGGTTTTACTTGGCGGAATGACCGTTGCGATGGTTGTGGGCGTGCTGTC
Organism: uncultured Halobacteria archaeon; assembly: GCA_964400255.1. Lineage (GTDB taxonomy): Archaea > Halobacteriota > Syntropharchaeia > Alkanophagales > Methanospirareceae > JACGMN01. The sequence goes on along the minus strand of CAYNTR010000015.1, from coordinate 23,002 downwards.
TGGTTTTTATCCTGCGCGGAAGGCGTCTAAAATGAGTCCTGTCGAGGCGGTGAGGTACGAATAATGAGAGATTCCTTTTCGCTGGTCTATCGGAACATAAAGGAGCGAAAGACTCGTACTGCACTCACCGTACTGGGAATCACGGTTGGCATCGGTGCGGTCATCGCCCTTATCTCCATCGGTTTCGGCATGCAGGAGTCAATAACGGAACAGCTCATTGAGATGGCTGATGTGATTATGGTGACGCCTGGCGCCCAGGAATTAGGCAGCATTGGCTCTTTTGGCAGCTTTACTGACCGTGATCTGGACGCGGTGAGCCGAATCGGTGGTGTCAAAGATGTCGTCGGGATGAGAGGCGAGATAGAAGACGTGGCATACCGCGGTGAGACGTTCAGGCTGACGGTCACGGGTATCAATCCGCAAGATATCGTGGCAGTCTTTGGCGAGACGATTAAGCGTGAAGAAGAGGATGGGATGGCGGCAGGACGAGACTTGCGCGAGAACGACAACAAAGCATGTGAAATCGGGTACAGCATCGCTTATGACTATTTTGAAGATGATATCGGCGTTAATGACCGGCTTACAATAAACGGGAGCAAATTCAGGGTGGTTGGCGTACTGGAGAAGCAGGGGGGATTCAGGGCCGAGGTGGATTCGGCGATCTACATCACGACGCGCGATTCGATAACGATTCTTGATAACAAGGATATCTCAGCGATCTTTGTCAGGGTGCGAAACATAGAGGACGCGGAGCGGATAGCGGCAGAGATAGAGAAGCGGATCGATGACAATCATAAATTGGATGATTTCACGACTGCGCTCACGATGGGAAGTGCTGTAGAGCAGTTAGAATCGGTTTTTGGGATATTACAAGTGGTCTTAATTGCCATCTCGTCTATTTCACTGCTCGTTGCGGCCATGGGGATCATGAACACGATGTTAATGTCGGTGATGGAGCGCACGCATGAAATCGGCATAATGAAAGTGATCGGCGCAAAAACCTGGAATATCCTCTCGCTTTTCTTACTTGAAACGGGCGTGGTGAGCCTAATCGGCGGTGTGTGTGGCTGTATTCTCGGGGTTGTTGGTGCGAAAGCGATAAGTTTCGGCATACAGACGGCATTTGACGTGGAGATCGCAGCGATTGTGAAACCTGAAGTGCTACTTGGCGGCATTGCAGTTGCTGTGCTTGTCGGTATGCTCTCAGGCTTGTATCCGGCGCGAAAAGCGTCTAAGATGCGTCCCGTTGAAGCGGTGAAGTACCACTAATATCACACACTTTTTTACGACGATGCAAAGCGAGAACGATCAGGATTTTGATAAATAAGCAACGAGTTTTTTCTATCCCCTAACGGTTAGACAAAAACCAAAAAATAAAAAATAAAAATGGAGAATTTATGCACTCGGCTTCTCCATTAATTTCGTCTTCTTCAAGATCTCGCCCTTCCGTGCGTGCGGCATGCGAACCAGGCTGTCGGTATACTTCTCGATCTCACGTGCCTCTCTAGCAAGTTTCGCCGCTTCAGCGATGAGCTCGTGCGCCGCCGCCACAATGGGGACGTACTTCTCGGGTTCTTTCATCATGAAGCAGCCCTTCACGTCCAATTCCGCCACTTTCTCCGCCATGCTGTAGGCCGCAATGGCTTTTGCTTTGGCGTACGGGTTCGAGAACCCTGCAGCTTCAACTGCCTTCTCTGCCGAGGCAACGATCTGTGGTAGGTTCACTTCACCACCCGCTCGTATCTCATTAATGACCCGGTCAATCTCATCTTGCACCAGTTTTACAACACCGACCGCGGAAAGCACGGAAAGGACGTCAACGTTAAAGATGCTCATTTCAACGGGGTCGAGGAACTCCCTTCGCGCTCCGATCATCGGATCGCCGGGTATAATAATGTAGCCAAAGCCGCCTTCCTTATACTTATCCTTCGCTTTCAGCGCCGGTGCGTCTGAGATCACGATACACGGTATGCCCTTCTCCTTTGCCATCTCTCGTGCCTTCGTCGGGCCCGGAAGTGCCGCATTCGGGCTGAGCACTAGTACCAGATCCGGTCCCCAATCGAGTAAGCGAGCAACGTCGGGTGCAGCTTCTGGCGTCATCTTCGCGCCCGTTCCCAACACACGAACGTCTATGTCCTCCCTGTCAGCTCGCTCGTCCAGCAGCAAATCTGCAATTCGTGAAATTCCAATATTCCCTAATTTCGCAAATCCAATTTTTACTACGTCCATACGAATCACGCTTTATGGGTAGGTTGGCACCAGATATAAAACCTATCGGTTTTTACCACCCAATTCCTTATAAATGGCGCTTCCCCCTTGTCCGCCTTCCCAGCCAAATTAGCCCTTTAAAAATTCTTCGTTAAAAGAACGCGGGAGTGCTTAGTTATGGTTCTTTAATTGAACTTTCTTCAATGCGTGAAATACGCCACGACCTCCGTTCCCGTCTCTTTTACCTCAACCGAATCAATCCTGACGAAGCCGTATCGCTCAAACTGAACCACAGTATCAAGCTCGGTGGCAATCAACAGTTCGCCCATGCCTTCCTCTATCCCATCAGGCCGCTTTACCGTGACTTTTATCCCACCCGTAGGCACCCATTGGATGACTGGCATGTCTGGGGGTGCTGGTTGTGTAGCGGTATCTATAACGTTTCCCACGAGCGGCTCAGTGCTCTTAATCTTCACCGTGCAGAGATACTTCAGTCTAACTTTTTGCCCTAGCTCCAGTTTCGCCACGTCAGTATCACTGAGATAAACGATATTGCCGGTTGGTATCTCCCGAAATTCTGCACGTGACGGATGCTTCAGCGCCTTTGCCATCAAATAATCCACCCCCTCCAATCTCAGTGCGACTGGATTACGCACGAAAAAGTATCGCGACGCCTTAGCATCCACCATCCTCCGGTTCTCTGCATACAAATTCTTCATGCTCACGGCAATATCAGTTTGCGTCATGCCGATAGAGATAAAGAAGTTTCGGATCGCTTCTGGCTGAAACCCTCTCCTCCGTAGTGCTCTGAGCGTTGGCAGTCTTCGATCGTCCCAGCCCTCGTAGTCCCCACGTTCTATCGCCTTTTTGAGTTCGGACGTGCTGAATTTTCCGAATTCTTGTACCTTGATCTTGCCCCAGAGCTTGGTTATCGGATAGGTCCAGCCGAGATGCTCGTATAGGAACCGCTGCCGCTGCTCCGATTTCATGAGGTCCTTCCCCCGTATGATATGCGTTATACCAAGCAGATGGTCCTCTATCGCAGACTCGAAATCCAGTAATGGCCAGAGCACGTATCGATCTCCAACCCATGGATGATCTCTTTTTAAAACTCTGAATGCGACCCAATCGCGTAAAGCGGGATCAGCACTCGCCATGTCCGTCTTTATCCGCAGCACCGCTTCTTTCTCCTCGTACACGCCACTCACCATCTTTTCCCAATACTCCATTGTCTCCTCAACGCTCGCAGTCCTATGCGGGCATGGTTGTTGATGATCTTTATACTGCTTGAACGACTCTCCGGAGCAGAAACAGACATACGCTGCCCCTTTTTGGATTAACTCCGCCGCATATTTATAATACAAATCGATACGCTCGGACGCCACGACCAGTTCATCTGGTTCCGCATCCAGCCACGAGCAATCCTCAAGATACCAGCCATACGCTTCTAATAACGGCCTCTTTAATACCGGATCGGTATCATCAAATCGCAGAATGAATTTCCCCTTATACCTCGTGGCGTACTCCGAATTGATAATAATGCCACGAGCACTGCCCAGAGTTGCAGCGCCATTAGGATTAGGCGCGAATCGCATCACCACCGTTTCACCTTTTGCGTGTGGCAGTTCGGGTAATCCAGCTTCAACACGTTTCGTTTCAGTTCCCTTCGCTTGTAACTCTGTTAGTAATTCTGGCGCGATCGTCGCCAATTCTTCCACTCGGGCTTCCTTGCTCAGCGAGTCTATACGCTCGAGTTCCTCTTGCAGCACCGTCACGATATTTTCAGCACCTTTTCGCAACTCAGGGTAATCTGCAAGTATCCGCTTCAGTACAACGTCCTGTTTCGGCGATTTCCCATACCGCACGGCATTCTGCAACGCGTATTTCCGTATCTCTTCTCGCAGGTTCTCCATTGTTTTCTCACAGCAGCTTTACACGTTTAAAATGACCACAGAAAGAAAAAACTTCTTCTCTTTTGTGAAGATCGATCTATTTCTTAGAGCTCTTTAACATAAAAATAAAATAACTTATTAATATTAAACAATAAATGTCTGTATTGTGATAACAAAGGGGGTTCGTACGGTGGGCGTGATAGGTAAAAATATGCTCTTTATCGGGCTTACACTAGTATTTATCATGCCACTGGTACAAATAGCGGGAGCTAGCTATTCGTTTGATGGCGTGCCATACCCAGACAAGCTCGATGAAGTGGCTCATGGCAGCCTCAAAGGTGGCGTCTATGTGGGCGAGAGTCGCGGACTTGATTTCCCACCGTACGAGCAATCATTTATGCTGCCTGAAGATGCTACGGTCAAGTGGGCGCGGCTGTATATTGGCGTCTGGGGTGGTACTGAGCGCTATGAAGGCTGGGTTCGCACGACATTCAACGGGAAAGATCTTGGTAAAACATTTCTCCGAGGAATCAATGATGACAATCCTCACGTCTACTGCTCGAGCCATGGTAACTATTGGGTCTATTACGATGTGACGGATAAGGTAGTGCCTGGGCTCAATACTGGTATAGCACAAACGAGCCGTGGTGAACGGGGGAGTAAACTGGATGGTCGGGTGTACGGCATTATCCTTGTCGCGATCTATGAGGCTGAGAATGCACCTGAAATCTCATACTGGGTGAGCGATGGCAATCCGAGCCTGCATGCGAAGGGCTGGGCTGGTGCTCTACCATCCATAAACGATTTCGCATCGGTAGATTTTAGTGGCAATATCAACCAGGCTAATGTTAAAGCTGCGCATCTCACCGTGACGTACCTCGCTGGTAATGAAGGCGAGCCGGACTATTTAGAATTTAACGGCCACGAAGTGGGTGGAAATGACGTTGCTAATAATGCAAACGGCGAAACGTACGGCATTGATCTCAAAACGTTTGACGTTACAAGGTATATCCATGCAGAAAATAGTCTCCTCTTTCTCAGAGGCAAGGATGTCAACGCCGATGGAATTATAGATGTGGATGACGAAGGCAATCTGGAGGGCGAATATTATTTACATCCGGTTTTGGCAGTCCTTGCTGTGGAACACAAAATCCCTGAAAAGACCGCCCCCGATTTTACCGTCCAACTCGAATTTGGAAAACTGACCGAAGGAGAGAACATGTTCAGGGCAGTGGTAAACAATTACGGCCACTTGTACGAGGGCGATGTCTGGTTAACGGTCCTTGTTGACAACTCGGCGATCTATTCGGAAGTTGTTCACATGGACACCAGCGGCATTAAAAAGATGTGCATTCCATGGAACGCCACACATGGAACGCATACCATCACAGCAGATGTTGATACGGAGAAAGCGGTGCATGAATCGAACGAAAACAACAACTTCTTCAGTTCGGACGCTTATGTCGTCCGTAACCCTGATTTGTCAGTAAAGATTTTGACACCCAAACGGAGTGGCAGAGGTGCCGCGACTGCCGGCAGTATTATGATTGCTGGGGGCATTTTGGTAGCCGTATGTTCATCACTTGTCGCGCTTGTGAGGAACACAACAAGGAGAAAACTTCCCGTGGTTCTGTTAATTTTCTCAGTTCTCTGTGTCTCTCTAATGGCATGCGGTTGCGTTGATGAACAACCCGGAGATGAGAAAACGAGCGGCGGAGGCATGCTCAGCTATTCAGTTCCCGTGGAACTCACAAATGAGGGTGAGATGTGTGCGGAGGATTTCGAACTCTCGCTCTACGTAGACGGTGAAAAGAGCGAGATCAAAAGGATAGATATATTGGAGGGTGGTGCTTCAGTCACTAAGGATTTTACCATTGTGGTGGCTGAAGGGAAGCACAGCCTACGAGCAGTGGTAGACGAAAATAACGTGGTTAAAGACACTAGGAGGGATAACAACGTTGATGAGATTATTTTCGATTTTTAGCGGCGTGCTGATTGCACTGATTATAGTTTCTGCTCTTCCCAGTTCTCTTCCTACCGCAACGGGCTCATATGCCGGCGACAAAACGCTGAGCACAATTGCGCATGACGAAATTCGGGGGGATGTCATTTTTTCCTTGGGCAATAGCACATACAGCGGTCGAATATTGTATAATGAGACGTACAGCGTCAATTTTGAGAGTAGTGTTTTAGGGGCTAAAAACGTAAAACTCGCGCGGCTGTATGTCTACTGGGTCTGGAGCCAGAAAGAGAACGTTGGCGTATATCCCACAATGGAAGTATCGGATGCATTCGGCGTTCTGGATCCGGTCATAACCTATACGGACACAAAAGGCTTTGTCGGACGTTACGATTTCTTCTCCGGCGTTACTGTTTACGAATGCACAGAAACGCTGCCAACTACAAATTCAGAGTCCTATTCGGTTACGATGAAGAACGTGGATGCGAATGGAAGCACCTTTTCCGTGCAGGGAATTGGGTTATTGATAATCCGCGGGTGCACCGCGGACGATTCTGATTGCCCGTATATCGAATACTGGGTCAACGAAGGCTGCGACATGATCTATGCTGAGTATGGAATCACGCCAGAAATGGCAATCAGTTTCAGTTACTTTGACGGGGCAGTGGACATAAGGAATGTGAAGAAGGCGTATTTAATCTCTGTTGTCCCTTCAGGCGGCTACGTATCCGGCGGCGAGAAAGCGCATAATACGCTCTACTTTAATGAGGAAAGCGGCTGGCTCAAGGATTTGCCGTTCTTAAAGCAGTTACTCCGATTGCTGTTCGGGTACGGTGGTGGGGTTTGGAATGATGTTTATATTGCGGACAATACAGTTCAGATCGGAGTTGACCGGCGCGATGTGACTGATTATCTAAAAGCCTCGAACAATTTCGCCGCAATTCAGGACAATCACGATTATATGATGGTGACCAACGCGGTGCTGGTAGTGGAGAAGAGCGAGGTGCACTGATAACAAATGACCGTTGTGACACAAGGGGTGACGAAACATTATCAGATGGGCGATGAGAAAGTAGTGGCATTAAACGGTGTGGATTTGAAAGTAGAAGACAGCGAGATTATTTCAATTGTGGGCCCTTCTGGCTCCGGTAAATCGACGTTTTTACACATCGTCGGATGCCTAGACGCACCAACGGCGGGTGACGTGTATCTGAATGGTGCTCGCGTGGATTATAAAAATAAGCGGTCTCTGGTGCTGTTGCGGCGACAATTTATCGGGTTCGTCTTCCAAACGTTCAATTTGATACCGGCCTTGAACGCGTTGGAGAACGTCGAATACCCTCTCTATTTCACAAAGGCTAAGAACAGTAAAGGCGAACGTCAAGACCGCGCGAGGACGTTACTAGCCTTGGTAGGCCTAGAGAATCGGGGCAATCACTTGCCCTCTGAACTTTCCGGCGGTGAACTGCAGCGGGTGGCGATCGCACGAGCACTTGCTAACGATCCGAAGCTTATATTAGCCGATGAACCCACCGGAAACCTTGACTCTAAGACCGGGCGGAGCATTTTAGATCTGCTCAAGCGGTTAAGCACCGAAGAGGGTAAGATGGTCATCATGGTGACTCACGATTTGGCATCGGCGAAGCGTATGGGCACGGTAATCGGGATATTGGATGGGAGGCTACAGCAGCTATGATGGAGTTGTTCTCATTAGCAGGCAGGCAGTTGAAGCGCAAGAAATTGCGTGTATTTCTCATCATACTGGGGATTGCCATCGGTATTGCGGCGGTGATCGGCGTAACCTCTTTGGGAGAAGGGATCCGTGTTCAGGCGGTCGAGCAGATCAAGACCTCTCACGATCTCACTACGATAGAAGTCTCGGCAGGTGTAGAAGCGGACACCATTTCGCTGATAACAAATTCGAAAGCCCGCGCGATTGAATCGCAGGAGCACGTCCTGTTTGCGGCGCCTTATGTCAAGGACTCGTACGTCACACAGAATAATACCTATCTTGCAGTTCGAGGGATTTCGTCAGAATATCCACAGATTTACAGCAATAGCTTGCACTTGGAGCAGGGAACCTGGTTCGATGAAGCTGGGTTTGATGAAGCTGCTGAAGGCGATCCTGTTCAGGTTGTGCTAGGCTACGATATTGCCAAACGCTTAGCGATGATCGAGGATGTAGGCATTGGTGATGAGTTCACTGCGAAGCTCAGGCTGTATGGCGAGGAAGGGCGTCCGTTGGATAAGGCAGTGGTATTTGTAATCGTGGGTATACTGGAATCTGCAGGCGGTGAGCATGACAACCAGGTCTTCGTGGCGTTGGCGGAGGCGATGGCGCTGGATGAGAAGGACGCGTATGACGGCTTAGTAGTAAAATTAGATGATCCTGCTTTTGCTGCTTCAGTACGTGCTAAGATAGAGGGCATTGGCTTGACCGCGCACTCAGCGCAGGACGTCATTGACGAAGTGAACCGGCTGATGGTAGCAGTAACACTGATATTAGGTTTTTTTTCCGGGATTTCGCTCGTTGTCGGCGCGCTTATGGTCGTGAACACGATGATCATCTCGGTTTATGAGCGAACACGAGAGATAGGACTGTCAAAAGCTTTAGGTGCATCTGATTATGATATCATGAAGATGTTCCTTGCAGAATGTGCGATAATAGGCGTTATCGGCGGTATTTTTGGCGATCTGCTCGGGATAAGTTTTTCCATGCTGATAGATCTCGTTGGTAAACCATTTTTGATCAGTGCTCTTGGTGGCGATTTGGGAGCGAGTTTACAAGGAACGAGCATCACGGTGATCACCCCCTCGCTACTGGCTGCGGGATTCGTCATTTCGCTGGTGCTTTCCGTGGTATCGGGATTATATCCTGCGAGAAGAGCTGCGCGATTGAATCCTTTGGATGCCCTGCGGCAGATATAATGGATTGTTCTGAAGATTTCTCTAAAAGCCCTTTTAGTAGCACTTTATTTTTTGAAGTAAGATGAAACATATATCTTTTTATTATTAGATTCTCTTTTTGATACTATAAAATATAAAAAAGCTTATATAGTAATAAAAACTACCTACATTTCATACGAAGAGCGCGGGGGAAGGCATACCTAGAAAACGAAGCAAAAAGCGTGAAATCGCCAACTGCGCCCTTTTGTGGTTAAACCCAAGAAGATGGCGATAAAGGTGAAGGGCGAAGGGATGGTTCTTCCCCATAAAAAATTGAAGAGGTAAAAGAAATAAAATGAAATATTGGAAATATAGCGGTATAGTTGGTATTGCGGTTTTTGCCTTGGTTCTAGTAATTGGTAGTGCACAGGCACTGCCTGACCTGAATGTTTCTAGGATTGATGTGAATCGAGACATCGCATATCTGCGAATAGCCGACGACAGGTGTACCGGTGAGATGGCTTTTGGACCGACCGATCATATCGGTTATAAGACGCAGTGTAATAATATATCCGCAGACATTACGGAGAGAGGTGGAGAAGATACCGGAGCATTCAATGTTTCCTTCTCGGTCAATGGCACTGAAATATGTAATATTAGCACATCCAACTTGAATGGCACAACAAGAAGAGTCTGGTGCAACAGTTCATGGTTTCCCTTGGTAGGGAATTATACGATTACCGTAACGGTGGATTGCAACAACGATGTAAACGAGTCAGACGAGACGAATAACACGCTGAGCAGAGCCGTGAGAGCGGTTGTCCATGGCCTCAAAGGCAACCACTGGCAGGACGGGAGGAACATATCAAAACTACAGTGCTTCGAGCAAGGCACCCTCAATTTGACTTATTCAACTGGCGACAGCGAAACATTGGGTGGATCCAGCAACCTATGGGGCACGTACATGAACTACACAGCAAATTGGACAGTGAGCGATGTCCCTATTCCTGACGGCGCAACTATTAAGATGGCACGTTTGTATCTGTATTACAACTACGATAGAACACCCGCCCAGAATGTAACCGACTACTTCACCTTGACGTTCAATACCGTTCCAGTCACCCCAGCTGCGATATACAGCGATCGTAAGAATCCTTCAGGGTTCGACGCTAGTGGTTTTGGAGGTACCTGTCCAATGGCCTCGTACAACTTCAACTATGGGGAAATGGTATATGATGTGACGAGTGAATTCAACGTAAGCGGTAACACTGCATCGCTTCATAACACACAACCTGAAACAGACCATCACGTATCAATGACAGGGATGCTTCTGGTAGTGGTTTATGAGCATCCTGATGAGCCAACGCGCACTATCTGCATATCCGAAGGATTCGATATGCTGAAGTCGGGTAATTACTTTAATAGACCTGTTGGTGTAACTTCAGAAGAGGCGACTGCATATGCGAACTTCACGGATGAGAACATACTCATAAGCGATATAGAAAAGGCTCACGTGATAGCAATTACGAACCACGGTTGGGCAAAGACAGGTGATAGCGGGATTTATTTCAATGGTAACCTCCTGGGCACGATTGGGAACTATACCGGCAGCACTGAGATTGGTATACGGGAAAATGAGGTGAAATCATGGCTCAAGGCAAACGATAACGAATTAAGCTTTCAAAGCATCGATAGCGGAGGTACGGATGGAGGTCACTGGTTTGAAGCTACAAATGCATTCCTTGTAATAAACTACAAAGGGGCACCAGCATCGATCTTTGACACCGATTCACCCGCAAATCCCTATCCAAGCATTATGGGAAGACACACCGGTACCATCACGCCCAATCGCGATATCACCATTTCGAAACTGTATACCTATCCCTGCGCAGGCACCGGTGGGCATACCGAATATATCTGGATTTACGGCGATCAAATAGACAAGAACGCTTCATGGAACGGTTACCGGGAAGATTGGCATAACCTATCATTTGACGGGTCGTTTACGCTCGAAGAAGGACAAACATACAACTACGAGATAGTAACAGGTTCCTATCCGCAAATCCATCACAGGGTCTCGTTATTAACACCGAATGGCTGGATAAACTGTTCGTCATTCAAAGACGCAAATGGAAAGGAGTACGGTGATTGTTGGATACCGGCGATTAGATTATGGGGATAAAAGCAGTGTGCAAAAATTTAAAGCAATAATTTTTTATTTCTACGCAGAGGGTAGGAAAAGAGGGATGCGAAAAATAAGCATTGTAACAGTACTCGCAATTGCGTTGTCATGCTTGCTTTTGTGCATACCGGTTTTGGCAGACTATAATGAAGATGGTTATTCGGTGGAAACCAGAACAAGTGGTACCATCAATGGCGGCGTGTTCATCGGGTACGAACCCTGGGCTGCAACAGAAACGCTAACAGGGGATTTTGAGGTCCCAGATGGAAGCATTGAGTGGGCACGCCTGTACACAGGGATATGGGGTGGTTCGGAAAATTACGCTGGTTGGGTGGAGGTCACCTTCAATGGGGTTGATGATGAAAATGGACTTGGACTGATACATCTTCAGGGTGAATCGGATAGCAATCCAAATGTGTGGTGTAGTGGTAACGGAAAACACTGGCTGTATTATGATGTGACCGATTTGGTTGAGGCTGGATCTACGAATACCGCAACTACTTCAACGATTAATGCCACGAGTGGCAACTTTGATGGCAGGGTGTATGGCATTGTCTTGGTAGTGGTTTACGAAGGTGGAGATGAGCCAAAAGAGATCCAGTACTGGATAAACGAGGGAAGTGACGGCCTCAATTATAATACCGACCATGATGAGGGGACCACTTACTTCGATGGTACGGTGGATATCAGTAATGTAGCGGATGCAAGGTTAACGATGGTGCACCTGACGGCCTACGACCCACCTTGTAGCGAATGCTTGCAGTTTAACGATAATTCGCTGGACACAGGAATGGTAAATAGTAACACCTTTGAACTGAATACGTGGGAGGTGACCAGCTATATAAAAGCAGAAGATAACCATGTTTGGTACAGTCGAGGTAATGACGGCTACGTGGGCATTACTAATGCGATTTTAATCGTAGAAAGAAGAGGGGAAGAGGAATCGGAGGATAGACCTGATTTGATTCCAACTGCGATTAAGCCTTATCATTACGAGTGGTGGGACGAGAAGAATCTTCCCAAAGGCGGGCCTTGGTTTAATCTTACGAATTACGTGGATGTTTCCGTCGAGAATAGTGGAACTGCCGATGCCAGAAGTTTTGAAGTAACCCTCTACGCAGACGATACACTGATAGGGCGCGAAAAAGTCGATGGATTGTCAGCAGGCTATCGCACCGATTTAAAATTTGTGTGGACACCAAGCGGAGAAGACCCTTTGAGCTGGACTGACACCGCAGAAGGTGCTAAACTCTCTTATACGGATACGCGTAAGACGTATAGGTTAAAAGCTGTTGTTGACCAGTCTGATGATGTGGCAGAGGAAAATGAGGAGAATAACGAGTTAACGAAAGAGCAGCAAGTCGTTTGGAACGGCTATATGGCTGACGAATCCTTAAAGAACTATGCCCACGATTCCGTAAACGGCGGTATAATCTACACTACAGGAATAGGTGAATATCGGGTTATTGGGTCTGGCGCTAAAGATAGCGCATACGACGATATCCAGTTTGATTTAGCCATTCCTGGGAATACAAAGCTGGCACGACTGTATATCTATTATACCTGGGCGAAGCCTGAGTATAAAGCACCAAAGATCGACATTACGCTAACGACACCATCGAATAAGACTTACAACCTGGCTATGGAGAAGAGCCATAACGATATCAAGGGTGATTTTGGAGCGTACTCGTATGCATGGGGGACGTATGCGTACAACATCACGAATGCCGTGAATGGGAGTGGAAGGTATGTGGTAAGTATAAGCAACTTAAATAAAGGAGATGATTCAGACTTCGCAACCGAGTTTGCGCTTGCAGCTCCTGCTATGCTCGCCGTTTACGAGAATACTACCGCACCGAAACAGGAATACTGGATAAATGAAGGTGCTGATGTCCTTATTGGAGGGAGAAGGAGTGACGGAGGCTTTCTTTCCTTAGAGGAATGCAAAAATACTGCACTATTTCCAGGATCTGTAGATTCACGTAAAATTAAGAAAGCAACGCTTGCTGTGGTATCTACATGGGCCGATGATGAAAAAGACGATGTTCTCTACTTTAATGATAATGAACTTGGGAAAGGCGTGTACTGCGGCTACAACAGTCCATGCAGCGATGAGATAGGCGGCATTTCAATGAGTATAGGCGCCAGTAATGCACAGGTGGGGATAGACGTAATGGATGTAACAAAGTATCTTAAGGATGATAGAAATACGGTATTTCAAAGTGATGACGGGGATAACATGATGCCAAGCAATGCGTTCTTGATGATAAGCTATTCATCAACGCCAACGATCAAACAAACACCGAAACCAACGGCAACTGCTACTCCTCTGAGTAACGTAACAGCACCAACTCAAGTATTAACTCCAACTTCTTCCGCACTGTCAGTACCTGAAGAAAAGAGAGAAGCACCAATACCTGGTTTTGAACTCGCACTTACAATACTCATGCTCATGGTAGTCACATATCTGCTAAGAAGACGGGAGCGGTAAAATCGTGCATCCAAAAACGGATCTCAAAGCATCATGATCTATAAATATCATGCGGTAGGAACTATAAACATTATGCCACCACAAACGAATGATAAAAGGTTGGACAAGAAAATGCGCATTAAGAACCTCCTTGCGAGTGGTACTGCTATTATGATTGTTATGACCGTGGTGCTCATCTTATCTTCTTCTACAGCGTCTGCGTTCCTTTACAACAGGACATGGACCTCGACCGGTGGAACCCTCAATTATTCGGGCGGTTTTGCAAGTGGTGGTGATCCTGATGACGAAAAAGCGGATAACATTTTGCTCGTGTATAACTGGAAGTCTGGCGACGAGTCAGGCGGTGAGAAGATCAAATTCTTCAATTTGACGAAGAATGATTTCGCGTCCGTAACGATGGAGGGGCCGTATACGAAGTCTGGAAATCAATATTCGGGCTACGATTTGGAAGTAGACAAAGTTACGGCTGATAGTGAGTGGGATGCCGATGGCAAAAAGTCGGATGGCTACTACAAAGTAATGGACAACGAAAATTCTGACAACGGCGGCTGGTTACAGGTCGTAAAGCAAACGTTTGACTTAGAATTGAAGAAGAAGAAAGTGCAAGAGGGCAGGAGTTTTGACCTCGCGATGAAATCAAACGGCAGGAGAGAAGGGGTGATGAAGCTAACGATTGAAGATAGCGATGGCTATTCAATCATGAATGCTGACCGAAAGGATATCTACGAGATTCTGATAAACTATACGGAAAAGAATGATTTTGTAGGATTTGCTGCCAGTCAGAAGCCGATAAGCGGGATCAACTTCACCGCAGATAAAAAACTTGCCTTCAATGTATCGGAGCTAGACATGGAGGAGGGTAAATACACGATTATTTTAGAGGACTATGCAACAAACGCGGCGGAAAATGATTATATAACGGTTGAAAAACGGTATCTGGACGTGGAATGCGACGACAAAGTGGTGAAGAGAAAGGATATTGTGCTCACAGTAACGAGCTCGTTCTACGAAGAACAGGCAACCGTTACTGTCGCAGATATCTCCCCAGAAAACGGAACTTACACTGTCACACTTGACGAGGAGGGCAAGAAAAAAGTGAAGATCCCCACAACAAATCTGGATTATGGAACTTATAAAATAACGGTGATAGTTTCCGACCTTCATGAGACCAAGTATGTGAAGATACTGAAAGAAGGATCAAGCTTAGAAGTGCCTGATAATGCAACCGTCGGAGATATCGTCCATATAACGGGCAGTTCGGACTTTGGCGATTTAGCCGTTTTCGTAATTGATGATATCTTCAAAGGCGAAGCACGAATAAGTGATGATAAATTCGATTGGGACTGGGACACAAGCGGCGAACTCGACGGCTACCGGGAAATAGAAGTGTTCGTAGTTAATGCTCATGATTTTTCCATAGGTGCCACAATTAGTGAGGAATGGCGCAGAGATAACGGTGTAGATGCCTCTGCGGGTATATTCCTGCTTCTGCCAATGTTTAGCATGACCGTTCCGGAAGACATAGCCGAGGGTGACGATATGGTAATAAGTGGTGAAGCTATCGGTGCTGACCACATTTATATCCTTGTCATTAACTACAAAGGCGAAGTGATGTTCCCACCAAATGGAATTGCAAGGGCAACTCCAGTTGAAGAAGGCAGATGGGAGGAAAAAATTAGCGACCTCGACAACGGGAAATATGTCGTGATTTCTCTGGACAAGGGGCGGGATGAGAGAACTACTGCTATAGAAAATGGTAAGTGGGCAGCCGGTGGTGAGAGTAAAACCTTAGAACAGCGCGTGGCCATTCTTGAGGATAAAATGGATTCCGCTGGGAGCGATGATATGTTTGAAGTTGCATATTTCAAAATTTCGACGCCACACGTTAGCTTAGAGGTACCAGAAACGGTAGAAATAAACGATGAACTGCCTGTAAAGGCGGAGACGAACATAAAAGATGGTGAGAAGGCCTTTGTATCACTTTCATATAGCTCGAACATTACAAAGACGACCTATACGCTCGTCGAAGACAGGGGTGTGTATACACTTTTTGATACGCGTGAGCTACGACCAGGCACCTATAATGTTCGGGTGGATGTTAGTGGACGAGCATTTGATGAAAAGGAAGTACTACTAGTGGAGAAGAAGGAGCTTGAGAGTCCCGGCGAGGAGGAGTCAATAACTACCAATGAATCGCTGAGCGAGCCTGAAACTTCAGAACCAGTAAATGAAAGTGTTGCTGAAATGAACGAGAGCCAAGGAGAAGGAGAGAAGATACCGATAAACTTCTGGAATGTGCTCATCTCTATCGTCATTGCTGCGTCTATTTCGATAGTAACGAAGCGTAAACGTCATACACATTTTTATGAATTGTAAGAAGAGGGCTAACGAGATATGTAAGAATAGAGGGTAAGATGAGCATGAACAAGTTACAAAAAATAGTAATAGGATCAGTGATTATTTTGCTTCTGGGTACTTTAAGTGGGGCTTATTATCTCGGAGGTTTGATAACGAACCGTGAACCGGATGAATCAAGCGAGGATGCGCAGGTCTATCAAGGTTACCCGAGGACGATTGTTGATACTGCTAATAGAACCGTGACGATAACCGAGCCTGTAACGAGGATTGTTGTCCTCAGTTCGGATGGCGCTCGCGCTGTACGGATTCTTGGAGCCGAAGATAAAGTCGTCGGAATCAGTGATACGATTAAAAAGTTTCCGTTTCACTTCCCCGTAATGAATCAGAAACCCGTTGTTGGAACGTGGAAAGAAGTTGATTGGGAAGCAGTGGCCAAATTGGAACCCGACTTAGTAATAGCACCTGCAACAGGTTCGATTAACGTAAATCTAACGGCCGAGAAGCTTGAGCCATTCGGCATAACCGTAGTTGGCTTGTATCTGTATGTAGAAGAAGACTACGACCAGATATTCGACGAACTTGAGAAGCTTTCGATTCTCTTGGAAAGAGAAGAGGAGGCAGCACGGTATATCGCCTGGCACGATGACTTAGAGACACGTATCCAAGACTTCGTTGAGGACAAAGAAAAGCCGAAGGTCTTTCTTACCTATACTGCAGGAGCGATCGGGAAAACATCAGATATTAGCAGCTATGGACCCGGTACAACCCTTTACACCGTGAGCGAAATGGCTGGCGGTCGGAGCATTACGGCAAATGAAACTATAAAATATCCCAAGGTGGGTTCTGAATGGGTCTTGAAGGAGAATCCTGACGTGATTGTCATGTTGTGCGGTAATGTTTTTGGCTTGTGGGAAAACGAAGCAGAACCGGCAGATCTTATCGATCAACTGCTGGCGGGAAAATCATGGGATACGATAAATGCGACCGTGAATAATCAAATTTACGCCGTGCCCTGGTCGACGACCAACGGATTGGAGCATATCTACGGCGTAGTTCTCTTAGCGAAGATCTACCATCCCGAGCTGGATATCGAGCCGCAGGAGGTTTATAAGGAGTTCCTTGAGGACTTCTTGCGTGTGAAATATCCTGAGGGGGAAAACAAGGTGCTCGCGTATTCGGACTCGATAACACTGACTACGTAGCGCATTCGCCACCACGGCAGTTCCGCTGCCTTCTCGTTTTCTTACTGGTAAAGGAGGAAGGATGATGCAGATGAGCATAGAAGATTTCGAAGCGTGCAGATTATGTGAATGGAACTGCGGGATTAATAGAACCGAGGAGGTGGGTGTCTGTAATGTAAAAATGCCTGAGGTTGCCTATACCTGCCTGGCAGAGTCCCTTGAAAGCTATTCAATCACGCTCCTCGGCTGTAATTTTCGATGCCTCTATTGTAATGCATACCGGATATCGCAATATCCTGATACCAATTGGTTTTACCGGGGATATATTGATCCGTACGAGTTGGCGAAAGAATCGGTAGATACTTTTAGAAAGGCGGGCATCGAGAAGTTGGGTTTTACCGGTGGAGAACCAACAATACATTTGCCATATATCGAGGAAGTGGTAAAAGAGGCGAGAAAAATGATGCCCGAACTACAAGTAGGATTCACCACAAACGGCTTTGCAACGAAAACGAGTATGGAACGGATCGTAGAGATGTGCTCCTATATCACCCTGGAGATCAATGCATTTCACCATGATACGCATCTGGCACTCAGTGGTGCCCCGGTTGAGCCGGTCTTACGAAATGCGGAGTACCTCATTCAAAATAAAAGCAAAGTGAGGGCGTTTAAAACCGTAGTGGTGCCACGAATAAACGATAAGGAGATAGAGGAGATCGCACAATTTATCGCCTCATTTGATCCTTCGATACCCTATCACCTCGTAGGATTTCGGCCAAGTTTTATGTTGTATTACCATCCAGGGCCTTCAACGAGCGAGCTGGAAGCGATAGCGCGGCGATGTGAGAAGTATCTGGAAACCGTCAAGTGGGGTGGTGATTATCCGCAGGAGCAAGCATTCGATGGCTCGGGAGCAGCGCTTGCACTGAAATATGCGGAAGTAGCAGGCTGCGTAAGAAAAGACAGGGATTGTGGTCTGTGTAGCATGAACAAGAAATGCCCGGCGATATTACGAGAGCCGTGGTTATGCACGCCCACGGAGGGTAAAAAGATATGAATCAAAACGATATAAGACGAAGAGGGTGTCAACCGTAATGTCTGGTAGCGATTTAGTGCGGAGAGAGGGAACAAGGAGCGAGGAGATAAAAGCGGAGTATAAGCGATATGTCGGACGGAAAGTGCTCTTCATCTTCTCGGCCCTCATCTTGGTTGTTCTTATCGCGGGCATAGCGGCAACGCTCGGCTCATATCCTATCTCGGTCATAGAGGTATATTCAATACTGTGGCATGGGCTCTTTCAAAATCCCGCAACGACAAAAGAGCTTGTCGTCTGGAACTTGAGACTGCCGCACATCATTATGGGCATTTTAGCGGGCATAGGACTTGCCATTGCAGGAACCACGATGCAGGGTGTGGTGCGAAATCCATTGGCAAGCCCTTATACGCTGGGAATCGCATCTGCCGCGGGCTTTGGCGCTGCGCTTGCCATCATTTTAGGAGAAGGTCTTTTCGGCGGGCAGTATCTTATTATAGCCAACGCATTCATTTTCGCTTTGTTTTCTTCCTTTATTATCTACGGTCTCTCGCGCTATAAAGGAGCGACGCCAGAAACGATGATTTTAGCCGGTATCGCCCTGATGTATTTATTCTCCGCGATGACCGGGATTTTACAGTATTTCGGCGAGGAGACGGCGGTGGCTGAGGTGGTGTTCTGGATGTTTGGCAGTCTTGGAAGAGCGTCGTGGGATAAGCTGCTCTTTGTGTGTATTATCCTCGCTATCTGCGTTCCGATTCTCATGCTGAAATCCTGGGATTTGAATACGCTGGGTGCCGGCGATGAGAGCGCAAAGAGCCTCGGTGTCAACGTTGACCAGACACGAGTCGTCTGTTTTATACTCGCCTCGTTCGTGACCGCGGGTGTCATTTGCTTCACGGGAACTATCGGGTTCATCGGGTTGGTTGCGCCTCACATGAGCCGCATGGTTATTGGTGGCGATAACCGGTATTTAATTCCTGCTTCGGGACTTCTCGGTGCCGTCCTTTTGCTCGGCGCAGATACCATAGCCCGAAGAGTCATCGCACCCGCGATCCTACCTGTCGGATTGGTCACCGCATTCATGGGAGTCCCGTTGTTCCTTTATTTGATATTGAGGAGAAAGAAGGAATACTGGTAAGGTGTGCGAAGCTCAATGGTGAAAATCAAGGTGAAGGACGTGGCATTCAGCTATGCGAGCGTTCCGGTACTCACGGGTATAAACCTAGAGGTTGAGAAAACAGAGGTATTAGGTGTGTTAGGTCCAAACGGTGCCGGTAAATCCACGCTCTTGAAATGTATCGATGGGATTCTGACGCCTCAAAAGGGGAGTATTTTGGTTGATGGCCACGATATAAGAAGGATGAGTCGGATAGAACTTGCCAAAAAGATCGGCTATATCCCGCAGAGCCTCTCACACGCTTTTTCTGCTACTGTCTTCGATGCCGTTCTTATGGGCAGACGTCCGCATCTCGGCTGGCGAACGAGTGAAACGGACACTGAAAAAGTCTTAGACACACTACACATGCTGCATATCGAAGACCTTGCCATGCGTGATATTAACGAGCTGAGCGGGGGCCAAATGCAGAAAGTATTTATCGCACGCGCGCTCGCACAGGAGCCTGATGTGCTCTTGCTTGACGAGCCTACGTCTAACCTTGACATCAGACATCAGCTTGAGGTGATGCACACTATAAAGAGTATCGTGAGGAAAAAGGGGATCTCAGCGATCCTGGCGATCCACGACCTCAATTTAGCGACTCGCTACGCAGATAAAATCATACTGATGAACGGTGGGGGGATTTTATCAGTTGGCGATCCAGCCTCTGTCATTACACCCGATAATATAAGACGTGTTTTTGGTGTGGAGGCCGAAGTGCATCACAAAGACGGGAAAATATACGTTGTTCCTCTACGTGCGGTAACGAAACACGAAAGTGGACATGGATAAACACCGTTGCGCTTGAATGCGCTCGTCAAAGAATAGTCACTGCAGCTGCGCGAGTACTTCCGTGAATTCGGATTCAGTCCAAGCTTTCAGCGTCTTGGTACGGACATTGCCCAAACTGTCAATCTGGAGGAGGAATTTGAGCATCTGTTCATCGCTCGACATCTCAACAATCGCCACGAAATCGTAGTCACCGAAGGTATAGTAGAGCTGCAATTTCCCGCCTGCTTCCTCGATTAGCTGTCGAGCACTCTCGTCTCTTTTGGGCGCCTCCTTGAAATTTCGGATGCCCTGATCAGTAAAGTTGCCAAGTAGTATATAACGAGGCATTAGTATTCCACACTCCTCCTTTCATCCAATGTTTCGCTCGTATTTAAGACTTCCTCTTATCGCTCCATTCCTGTTCGAACCCGGATGGTGTCACTTGACCTGCACGAGTAGAAAGAAAAAAAGAAAAGAGGGGGAAAAATTATCGCCTCTTTCTTTTGATGGTTATGGTTAGTGCTGCAATTGACGAGAGTATGCCGACGAGCGCTATGACTCCGAGTGGCGTCAGCGTTGGAGCTGGTACTGGCGGCCCCATCCTACGCCGTTTGGATCGCCCAAGCGGCGCAAAGTGATCATGAGGCCGCTTTGTTCCTAAACCGCCGTCAAATCGATCAGCAGGTAAACACTGGTTACCTAACTCTGGCTCCGCTTCCTCCGTAATCGTGGCAGCACCTTTGATTTAAAGATCCATCCGAGACCCACCAGGATTATGAGTGGCAACGCGTAGCCGAGTGCGATAATCAATCCACGTATCACTGAGACAAAACCGGCGAAGGCAGCGCGAAATGCGTCCCGTATACCCCAGTTCTGCGTTATCGGCTCGGGCTCATACAATGACACCGTAATCGTCGCGAACTCAACACGATTCTCAAGATACGTTATTCGACCGGTAAGTCGTTCGATTTCGCCGCGTATACGTTCCAATTCACGCTCAACGTCCAGAACCTCCTCGACGTTCTCTGCCATATCGAGAATATCCAAGAGCCGCCGTTCTTGCCGCTCGGAATTATTGAGCCTCGCCTTCAAATCGATATATTCTTCTGTCACATCTTCTCCTGATGTGTGCTTTGATTGCACCGTGCCGAGCCGCTCGATCTCCGCAATAACTGAAAGAAACGAATCTTTGGGCACTCGAAGCGTTATATCTCCTCGCTTATGGCCGGTATCGGTAACATACGAATAGGAATTGGAAATAAATCCATTTGCCCGTTCTGCTATGCGAATTAGTGTGTCGGAACTCGTTTGAAAGTCGTCGACCTCAATACTCAATGAAGCGGTTTGAATGATCTTCCGCTCGGTATCCGCAGCAGTATACGAAGATTCAGGTACCCCTTTCCCTGCAGGTACAGCTGCTGGTGAATCATAGTTTTGCCCTCCGGAGGACGAATAATAATCGGATGGCCCCTCTAAATCAGAAAGGGGTGAGACGATAAAACCTATGGAAGCAGACAGTAAACAGAGCACAGTGACAACCGCTATTGTAGTATATTTCTTCATTTTTATCACCTACAACTCCGTTCGTTCCTCCGCTTAAAAAATTTTGGTAAGCTACGAATCAGATTGAAGCTATAAGTGCGGTTAAAAACACGAAAAAAGAGTAATTGATTCCAAATCTAAAAAGTGCGCTTCGAAGTTAAAAACTGTTATGGGGGATATCGTATTTCAATGTACACGATATCGCTTCGCGCTATTTCTTCACCGGTCTCCACTGATTTGATATACGCCTGGAGTTCGCATTCTCCCCTAAAGGGATACTCTTTTTTATTTATTGCGGTGAACGTATGTCGTGACTTTCCGCCGGGACCGAGATCGATCCCCATCACTTGCTCAGGAGGTAATTGCCAGTATTTATCACCGTTGTGCGTGATCACCAATAAGCCAACCGAATAATCGTCTCCGGACGTGATATTCTTGCCTTTGTTCTTAACGGTAACATTCACCGTCACTGATTCACCATAATCAATGGTTATCGATCGATCGCTCAGTAGTGAGGGCTTAGGATCCTCGATTTTAATATCCACGACCGCAAGTCCCGGTGTTTCTCCATCATCACCCGAAAAGGCAATCGATGCGAGAATAGCGATAATGATAACCAACACTATTACAATGAGTGCCAGTCCCACGAGGGTCTTATTCTTCATCTCCTTTACTTCTATCGATACTTAGTATCATGGAACATTTAAGCTTAACCCTTTCTTCTCCTCAAACTTTTTTCCCCCTACGCGTAGCCGAACCACATTTTCCCTCGAAATAAAAATCGTCGTGAGATTCATTTCATACGTTTTGGTACTAATCTTCCGGTTCTTTTCACGTACTCCTGATATTCGGTACCAAACACTTCGAGCATCATTTCCTCTTCTGACTTGATCCTTACGAGACATAAAAAGCTTACCGCTAAAAGACCTGCTAATTCAACGACCAAATTTGAAAGTAATATGCCTTGTCCTATTACCAAGGTGTAGAAAGTGGTATACAGTGGATGTCGTATGTATTTATAAGGTCCCATCGTGATCAAGGTGTTATTTTTTCTTATTTTTGTAATGTCCGACAAACCGTGACTTTTATAAACACCCGATCTAATAACTTACTCCATGACCGGAGCAAATTCAAAAGATCAGATATGTTTGAATCCAGATTGCCCGGACTACCGAAAGAGGAACACGGGCAACATCATCAAGAAAGGCTTTAATGCCAAGGGCAACCAGATGTTCAAATGCAAGACCTGCGGTGTGAGATTCCCTGAGACCAAAGGCACGGTATTCTACAACAGACACCTCAAAGAAGAACAGATCATCATGATCTGCAAATTGCTGGT
>CAYNTR010000014.1:0-28612 GCA_964400255.1 uncultured Halobacteria archaeon | reverse complement strand
TAGAGCTTATCTGGCTCATCCTCGGTACACGCTCGGTTCAAGTGCGTAAGTCCTAAACTTTTTATCTTCTTTCATAGGCGCGGCCCGATCCAATTTAATGCCGAGCTCCTCGGCAACAGCTTATACGATTTACAACCACCTCTTCCGCCTGAAGTACACGAGCATCGTAATGAGGACTGCGGACATCACCAACCAGACGGCTGGGTAGCCCCACCGCCATCCGAGTTCGGGCATAAACTGGAAATTCATCCCGTAAATACCCGCGATAAAGGTTAACGGGATGAAGATCGTGGCGATGATGGTTAAGACCTTCATCACCTCGTTCATCTTGTTGCTCACGCTCGAGAGATAGATATCGAGCATCCCGGAAACCATATCCCGGAAGGTCTCGATTGAATCAATCACCTGAATGGTGTGGTCGTACACGTCTCTGAAGTATATGCCGGTTGATTCTTGAATCAGGGGTGACTCGCCCCTTTCCAGAGCACTGATCACCTCCCGTAAGGGCCAGACCGACTTCCGTAAGACTATCATCTCCCGTTTCAAGTCATGAATTGTCTGTAACGTTTCTGGTACGGGATTGGTTACCAATTCTTCCTCCATATCCTCGATATCTTCACCAATCTTCTCCAGGATGATGAAATAGTTATCAATGATCGCATCCACCAAGGCGTAGGCGAGATAATCAGCGCCCATTTTTCTTATGCGACCTTTACTATTTCTGAGTCGCTCTCGTACGAAATTAAACACATCCCCTTCCCGTTCCTGGAACGAGATCACGAAATTTGAGCCGAGAATTATACTGACCTGCTCCGAGGTTATTTCGGTCTTTTCTTCGTCGTAATAAATCATTCTTAAGACGATAAAGATATAACTCTCAAAATCCTCCATTTTCGGTCGTTGTCGTGTATTCAGAATGTCCTCCAAAATGAGAGGATGTATATCGAAGTGTTTCCCAATTTTCTCTATAATCTCCACCTCATGAAGGCCATCGATGTTTATCCACGTGACCGTGGGCGTTTCTTTAAAGGGGAAGCATTCCTCAACGGTTTTCGCATCCTTCTCTTCAAACCGCGTTTCATCATAATCAATGATGCTAATCCGTACCTTTTCGATCTTCTTCTCCCCTACATGGACGAGCGTTCCCGGAGGAAGGCCACTCTTTTTCGATCTTTTTTTAACGAGCTGAGGCATTGCTCACCTCCACCCCCGTATGATGACGAATAACTTCGTTATATTCATAGTATTGGCATACTTATATATACATTTCATTTCGTGGCGACCCGCTTATCCCAATGATTCTTTTCTTCTATCCACCCTGCCATCGGTTCACCTCGTTTGCGACTTATGCTGCAAAATTACTGTACCATTCCGGTCTCTCAGGTGGGTCAGCACGCAACAGCTCGCGCCACTGCTCGTCAGTAAGCCTGTTCTCCATCGGCTGCTTGAATTCGTAATAACTCATCACCGGGCCCGCACCAATTAAAATTCGCCCGTCGGGAACCTTGTACGCGACGACAATCAGGTCAACATACCCCACGCCCTCTTCCAGCACCTGCCGTGTATTTCCTTCAGTATGCACATCAGCAACGATAGTCGTCTTCTTTGCCTTATCGTCAACCTCCGCTATGACGGCGTTCAACTCGTCACCGAAGTTCTCGATGAACTCGTAATCCGCCTCAGACAATTCCTCATTTTCTAATTCCTTCTGTGAACGATCAACCAAGCGCTCTAAAATCGTTTCTAATCGCTCTAACCGATACTTCGACGTTTCGTCTAATACATCCATGCTCTCCAACCCGTTTGTGGTCATCCGCGTCAACGCAAGCAGTCTGTTGTAAAACTCCGGAACGGGCTCGACATAGCCGACCACTTTTTTCTCTAGTGTCGGGAGTGGCATGCCCGATTCCACCATCGTATAGCTCTGCTTTGCATACAGTATAGTATCATGCCGTAGCTCAGTCCACGACGCCAGTGTCGTGGTGAGTGCTTTATCCTGCCACGCGGTGGTCTGCATAAAAGTCGGATACCCGGATCCATATTCCTTTAATAACGGCTGGAGCGTAAACAGCCAGCTCCAATAGAGATTCCTATTCCAATCAGCGTCACTAAAGGATTTAAATTCAGCGTCTAATTCGTTATAAGCCTCGTCATACTGCTTATAATTGGAATCGTCCAGTTCGTCCAATAGCTCGCGTGCTCTCTCAGAACCCAAAAGCGCCATGACATCCAAACCGCGCGGAAAACCTCGTATCGGTCGTCCGGCACCGGAAATAACGAAGGTAAATGGCTTCGGTTCTCTATTCCCTATATACACGTCGGTGTATGCACCGATCAGATTTGAAAACATATAAGAATCAGGAATGAATCGCTGACCCATCAACCGAAATCCCTTGGTGGCTTCTAAACATTGATCTGCTTGCTCAGGTGTAAAAGGCGGCGGAATGACGCAATCTCCCGTTCCGCCGTATATCCGTGGTGATTGGGACTCGGCCAATTTCGCCTTTAATTCACCCACGCTCTCTTCAGCTAACGCATTCGGATCGAATGTCCCGGTAAATACAGCATTCAGCGCCTCTCTATATTCATAGGGACCTAAATCATCTGAAAGGCCTACATAAAACGCTGTCACAGAATAGATCCGATCCCACTTGTCTTGCAGTTCTTTACGTTCGGTGAATTTCTGAGTGATGAGCGCGGCACCCATAGTTTGTAGTTTTGCATCCCCAACAGAAACTAACCCTTCAGGACCGCCTTTCAGCAAGAAACTCATGCGCCCGTACCACATAAACGCCCTGAAATAATTCTTCAGCTTTTCGCTGCGCGTATAGTGACCTCTCGGGACGTACTGAGAATAATCCTCGTCGTAGCTGAAAATAGGCGATCCTGCAAAGCCTGCATGGTCTTCGATCAACGCCAGTTCCTTCTCGACTTCCGCCTTAACAAAAGTAGGAACTTCAAATTTATACTTTTCCAGATCCTCCGGTTCAAAATACGCACTCGCTATACCAGGGTCTCGGCATTCCCACTCATCCATGCACAATTGTTCCGGTTGAGGTTGTAACAAGCTCAGTCCAACGGCGAAATAAGCAGCATTCCGTCTCGCTGCTTCTCTAGCGTCGCCACTTTGACGATTATAATCGTCTATTGATTCGTTCAGCAGCAGTACACTGATCTCCCAGATCGTATCGTAAAATTCCCGTTCCTCAATTTGCCGTAGCGTTTCATCAAATTGGATGTGATAAAGATGCAGCAACGAATCGGAGGTGATAAAAATCGGGATCTCGTGATCCTTCAAGGTTTCATACGGCACTGTTATATCTTCCTCATGGGGGTTAAACGGATTGCTGATAACGACAAAGCCATTCGTTTCTAACAGTCGAGCCGCATCGTCGTCCAACGGAATTCCCTTTGAGAATTCCCTGAAATTGTAAATCTCGTTGGTTTCTATGGGTAAAATATACTGTGATGTCTGCAATGTAACATTCAGCGCATCTAATGAATAATGCTCGATGAACCGCATCTTCCCCTCTGGTTGGACGCCGGATAAATCAATGCGGTCTGTCTGTAATACGGACACTTTCTCCTCGGGATGAGGCGGTGTTGGCTCTATACATCCACTCAAGCAAATCAATCCAATAACTGCAAAGACAACAATCCATCTGAAAAGGTAAGAGTTTGACGTCATTGTGACGTATGAAAATTTTGTTCTTTATAAATTTTTAAAAAGGAGCGTCCCGTTTTTCTTTATAGTGAGGATTACCGTGCTCAATGTAAAGCCTCTGGCGTTTGATAGCTTTGGTGTGCGGTCTATGGCGACGTTCGTCGAGACCGATGACATCGCTGTGTTGATAGATCCCGGCGTATCGTTAGCTCCCCTGAGATATAACTTACCACCACATCCGATGGAGGAGCAGCGGATGAACGACCGGTGGGCTGATATAAAGGAGCACGCAGCGCGAAGCGACGTGCTCATCGTGACGCACTACCATTACGATCACCACGACCCGGACGAGCCGGAGGTTTACGAGGGCAAGATCGTGTATCTCAAGCACCCGAAAGATAATATAAACAAGAGTCAAAAGGGACGTGCTGCTTATTTCCTCGCTAAACTCGAAGAACTCCCGCGATCCGTCGAGATCGCAGACGGGAGCGAATTCAAGCATGGTTCTACCGTGGTCAAATTCTCTCCCGCGGTGTATCACGGCACGAACCCTCAGCTCGGCTATGTAGTGGAAGTGAGCATCGCATGCGGCGGTAAGAAGATGGTATTTACGAGCGACGTTGAAGGGCCTTCCGTACCTGAGCAGGCGGATTTCATTCTTCAAGAGAATCCTGATCTCGTGATACTGGACGGTCCGATGACCTACATGCTCGGGTTCAGGTATTCGCAGAAGAGTTTGGCACTCTCAATCGAGAATATCAACAGGATCATAACGGAGACCCCCGTAAAAGAGGTTTTGATGGAGCACCATTTCATGCGCGATCTGAAGTATAAGGAGCGGATAGCGGAACTGTATGACCACGCAGCAGAGAATGATGTGAGCTTGATAACCGCTGCCGAATATCTCGGACGTGATGTCGAGATGTTGGAGGCTAGACGCAAAGAGCTCTATCAGTAAGGGGCCAGACCCCCCTTACCAATCAAACTTTCTTAGAAAGAAAGTTTGATCAAAGAAGCCTTTTATTCTGTCCATAGCCTTATTGCTGGGATCCAGTCATAATGCACAATTCCGTTCGCATCCGTGAATTCAGTGCAGTTGATCCAGCCAGTTGCGGTTGGCAATGCAGGTGTATGGTGAATTTGCGGATACGAGCCCGTACGGATAGTATAGTTGTAAGTTTTGTTCTCTTCTAACATTAAAGGCTCGTTGAATATTATAGTGTTCCAGTCACCCATATACCCATCCCAACTTGCATTTACGTCTATTTCCCCATTCCGCCATATTCTTGTAGATTCACTGTGCCCTCCGGTTCCCGGGCATGAGTAGGTGTAAAGCTTAGATACGGTGATTGTTTGATTTAGCTTTATTGTTCCATTATGCGTGCCGAAGATGCTTGGGTAGGGGTTAGAAGGTGAACCTGTATCAAAGATATACGGAGTAGGTTTTACAAGCGGCAAATGATCACCGCCATTTTGTATGTTACCAGAAGAATTATATGGAAGGAGCGTATCACCAATACCATCGCCATCCAAGTCACTGCCTGTATAATCACTCCAGTAGTTCCCGCCGAGATAAGCCCCGCCAATGATGTTCATTCCTTTGGTCTTCGCGATGTTCCAGATGTTGTTTCCCTCATCGTATGCGTTTTTCTTGTTCTCGAAGTAGTTATTGTAGATGAGGTTATTAGACGATGAATATCTGAAGTCTATGCCACATTCGTTGTTATTATTGATGACGTTATTAGTTATATTGTTATGAGTTGACATCCCTAAGTAGATACCATAGCGGGAGTTGTTGGTTACGGTAGTGTTCTCTACTACACTATAAGATGAGTTGATAAGAACAACCCCATAAATGTTATTTGCGGCGTAATTACAATTTACACTGTTATTAGTTAAAATGTTACTATCAGGGCCACTACCCACGCCGATACCAATAAAGTTACGTGAAACTCTGTTCCCCCTAATAATATTATGTGATGCGCTCAACTTAATTCCGCATGGAGACGGGCGTTCTCCTTGATAATCTTCCACAGTATTATTGTTGGCAGTATTGTTTTCTATGATGTTATTAACTGAAACAATGTCATTAAAGTTATAAACAGCAATGCCATAAAAATTATTTGAAGCGATGTTGTCCTTCACGATATTATTTGACCCAACTATAATGATGCCTATAATGATGCCCCACCGGTTATTGTTCGATGCGATGTTGTTTATTACAGTATTGTAGCTACTATTCAGCAATATAATAGAGCCGTTATTAGAGCTTGCAGTATTGTTATTTATCATATTATGATTTGAATTGTCTAAGAGAATACCGAAGCTTGATAGCATATCCTCTCCGACCTCAAATCCTATGTTGTTGGTTGTGATATTGTTCTCTAACGCAATGTTATCGTAGTGATCTCGGACGCTGTTTTTCATTATTGTATTGTTATTTGAGTTTTCCAAGTGGATACCATACCAAGTGTTACCATGCACATTGTTTTTCGAGATATTGCAGTGATTCGCTCCTACAAGATGTATACCAGCCATTAGAGACCATTCTAACTTCACCTCAAGCCCACTTATATTCACATAATCCACAGTGACCTCGAAGATATGGTCGCTTAAATTTGCAGCCTGAACAATCGTATCCTCAGGATTTCCCGAAACTGTCGTGATAGTTATCGATTTATTCACTTTCACATTTTCACAATAAGTTCCAGTATAAACCAAAACGGTATCTCCATTGTTAGCATCATTGACACCTTCTTGGATCGTATTCCATTTGTGGTTAGCTGGATCATCCTCGAAATCATCATCTACATAAATTGTTTTTGGATATGATGCTAACGAAATTATGGCGTTGGTCAATATCTTTGTTGCATTACTGATTAAAACCTCATCTGCATCCATCATCCAAACATCGAAGTTGCCTGATTCGTTAGAGGCATAGAATAATCTTATTCCGTAATCATCCCAAACGGGAGAGCCTTCCCATGCTGTGCTGTTTGTTAGTTGAGTTGTTTTAGTGATGAACCACATGTCATCATAGGCATTGCCAGAGGCAACTGCACAGCCTGCAAGTGCTAATAGCATAAATACGATCCCGACCAAAAATATTTCTTTTCTCATGTTATCCTCCTAATCTTAGCGCTGGTATCCAATCATTGTATTCTTTCCCATTCGCATCTATAAATTTCGTGCAGTTTATTATTCCGTATGCATTTGTAAGCGTTTGATTGTGTATTATCTGCGGATATGAGCCTGTTATTAGGGTATAGTTGTATGTTTTTCCAGCTTCAAGCGTGGTCTCAGGGAATGTTATGTTGTGCCAATCTCCACTGTAACCGGTCCATGAAGCGCTCTTGTCTATCCCGTTTCCGTAAATATGGACGTATTCAGTATGTCCGCCAGTGCCCGGGCATGGGTAAGTGTATATTTTACGTACATTGAGGTTATAGAAAGGCGTGATTGTTCCTTTATGCGTGCCAAAGATGCTTGGGTAGGGGTTAGTGGGTGAGCCCGTGTCAAAACTTGTAACTCTTTCTACTACCGATAAATGTAACTCCTGCAAAAGGTCATCACTGCCCGGAGCATTAACCGTTGCATTCTTAACTATCTCAACAAGTTCTTCTTGGTTCATCGATGCAAGTACTTCTGGATTGCCACCGCAATAAGTGTTGACGATGCCATCCAAGAGGTCCCAGTCATTAACTCCATCATAGGTCCCATTAGGTCCGGGAATAGTCACTATTATCGCATAGGTTCCGCTATCTGCATCAATATCAACATACCTTATCTCTAGGAATCCCTGATTTGATTCTGATACAGATACACGCCAGAATGTAATTCCTGTTACACTCGTACCTGGAGATAGAGGTAGATCTCCATCCAATCCCGTTCCATTCCCACCTCTCGGAGAGACCGTTAAAATGTCCACAGCCATTGCCCCTGGGGCGATGCCCCAAATTCTAAATTCATCGCCTTGGGTAACTTCATTCTTTGTTAGATATGCGCTTAACGTTGGATTTGTTAGCAGTATCGTGGTATTTCCATTATCCTCTTCATCTGGACCAATTGGACCTGAACCAAGAGCTCTATCTATATATGCCACTATCTTAATGCTTCCCGCTGCATAATAATACGTCTCTACCCATCTGCTGAACTCGCCATTTTCTTTAATCGCAAGATCATTGAGCGATGGTAAAACCTCATCCTCAATCGCAATATCCACCCGATCTCCGGTATTTGCATACCCTTTTATGAGCAAACTATCCCCGATCGTGCAATTGCTAACCATATTAAAGGTGACTTTTGCCTCTTCCACCGAAATAGCTACACTGTCATTGTTGCCCGTATCGGTGTCAGTAACGGTTATCGTATATGTTCCACTCTCATTGAAGCGCACACCATAGGTTCTCACACCATCCTCATCTATTATGTCTGTGAATGGAATGGTGATGGGCCATGGAGTATCATAAACCGGAAGAAATTCAGCGTGAGTAGGATCTGAACAGTCTACGGTTATATTATGACCTGGGGTACCGACAACTGCAATCCGAACCGTTTTGAACACAGCAATCTCATTTTTTTCTGCATACACACCAATCTCTCCTTCTTCTACATCTTCTACCAGAAATACACTTGAATCTCCGCTGCTCACAGCTTCACTAACAATTTCACCTACCACAAATGGTGTCTCTATAAATGCTTTTACCTCTTTCACTCCTACGGTATTTGTGTGTGGTGTTGCCGGCGTTGGAAGCGTTACCTCGAACTCCCCAGCTTCAGCAATAAGCACATCTATGGCTACAACCTCATCTTCTATCGCAATATCCACCGAAGTCCCGCCTGTTGCAGCTCCATGAATCGTTAAATCAGTCCCGATTATTACAGTACCTCCATAGAGCGATAGAATACTTTCATTGCTCTTCAAAAAGACATTACTCGATCCATTACTTTCTATACCAGTAACATCCTCATCAAGCGCAAAAGGAGTATCTATGAACGCTTCTACCTCCTTAAATCCGGGAGTGAGATTATAGGTCGGTAAAATGTCAACAAAAGAGCCACTTTCCTGAATTAAAATATTTGTCTTTACAATCTTGTCATTTATGGCTATGCCCATCGTGCTATTTCCTGTCGCAGTTCCATAAAAGAGCATATCATCCCCAACCGTTAGTACACCCCCATCTTCTCCTTGATATGGCGGATCGTAGTCGAAGAAGAACACTGTTGGAACCATTCTTACCTTAGCTTCACTGATTTCAAACACAACTGGATTGCTGTGCACATCTAATACTGGAATATAACTCTTGTTCGTCTCGATCCAAGTTGTATAGATACCAAAATCCCAGCCATTTGTATTGATCAGCATATTTTTAACCGCCTGCACAGTTATGTTGCAGAAAACTTGGCTTGGATTAGCTGGATTGAAAATTACCGTAGCTCCTTCTGGATTTATAATCTTTAGATCAATTCTATCCTCATCAAGCAGATATGTGTTGAAATTCACCCGTATTTTGTTATCGTCTTCTACCTCAAGCTTTAATATTTCTGGTTCAGAGACTGTTATGTCCATACAATCATACACATACTCATCTAAATCCTCTGCGAAAATCGTATAACATCCAGTATCCGTAAAATGAACCGCATAATATTTTACGTCATCCTCATCCATCACATCATTTATCGGACATCCGGTATCAGGACCACTATAATCATATTGTCCACCTTCGAATACTGTTTTTGCAGGATATGACGAGTAAACACTTATGTTGTGGTATGGAACGCCTTGAACAGTAAGAATAATCGTTTCATTTATTGTTGGATTGATTTTGGATGTTTTGATCTCGACTTCAAACTTTGTTAAATACAGCATTTTCTTATTGCTTCTCACATCCAATCCTCTTGCATTCTCTTTATCAGTTTTAACTTGGAATGTATAAGTGCCCATCTTCCAACCTGTTCCTGTTGTATCTATTTGCTTTGACTTATCAAAAGGGCCATATTCGAGGAGTTGAGTTATATTTATGTTACCAAAAAGTTGTCCTTTAGGACTTATAGCTACCATACATCCATCAGGATTAATTACTTGCAAATCCACTCGGTCTTCATAATCCAAATTCGTCTCAAAATTTATCCTCAACGGCGTTCCTCCTGGTATGCTCCTTGCGCTGCGATTCCCTACCTTCAAGTCCAATTTCGTTATAGGACTATCAACAGTGAGCGTTTCTATGTTTATACCATCCGTTACGCTACACACCCCCGTCGTAAACAGTTTAGATGTATTAAACTTCGCGTCGACTATTCCGTCGCCGGTTAAATCGCTGGTTCCTATTGCGTAATATGTTGCTCCAAGGATTGATATCTCCACATAAGAGGTTCCATTAAAGATGATCTGATGACCAAACAATACTGAATCGTTATCTCCATTCACAATATCAATAAATACACTGTTTGGATTCACTACGTAGCCACCATACACCACCAAAAATTGATCGGTGATGTCTAACGCCGATACTGTCCCAACAGAAGCACAAACTATCAGAAGAGCAAGCCCCAATACAATACTCTTTTTTATGCTCATTTTTATATTTTTACCTCCTCCTTCTTTTTTACGCGCTTTTTGGGAATTGACCTTGTATGAGTATGATGAAGGAGACATAACTTAAAAATTTTTCGGTTAGAGAAAATCACAACCTCAAAAAATCTTATCACTGATGAACGCCAACTGTCTTTTATGTTGCATATTTCACTTTTACACATCGCACCGACATTGGCGGCTTTTTTTGGTATCCCCTTAAATTCACGAGTCCCGCCCGTGGAGCAGGTACTTCGATTCATGGATTCTCGTAATCCCATCCCTCAGGTAGTGGTATTGGTAGTGATTGACAGTCTCGATTCTCGTTTTTATGCCGATTATGCAGCAGATTTAGCAGGCATACACGAACTTGTCGCACGAGATGGACTTTTGTTTGGGTGTGAGACGGTAACCAACACCACGACACCAGCAATTGCTTCTATACTCACGGGATTACGACCAGAATCGCACGGGATTCTTACCGGTGAAGAGGTAGGAAAATCGAAGCTAAACTCCATCTTGGAACTACTCGACGATGCCGGGAAGCCAACAGCAGCGATACTCGAAACAAAGGGTACAAAACCACTATTAGGAAGGATACGTTATGTATTCCCTGTTGATGACCGAGAAGACATCGTGGAATATGACGAGTTAATAACGATGCACACCATTACCGTTTTGAAAGAGCAGGACGTAAGGTTTGTGTTTGCTCACCTGCGTGCAATTGACCGGTTTGCACATCGAGGCAATGATTTGAGGATCGCTGCACAGATAACGAACGAGAATATGCGAGTAATCGCACAAGCCGTTGGCGAACGGAACGGAGTGCTCTTTATCTGCGGCGACCATGAGGCACATCTCAAAGAGAGAGAAGCCTCGAACGAAAGAGGAAAGGTGCCTTTGATTGTTGGGTGTCCATGACATTGGTCTTAGGCGAGAGACATGTTTATATATTCTTGACACAACTTTCATATAGCAAACATGAGTGAGAAAAGCAAAATTTTGACGATTTTGGACTTGGATGTGGCTGTATGGCTTTAAGGGGTGTTTTAAATGATTGATAACAAAATCAATAGATTTATTTCTCAATCTTATTTGATTTATTTGCTGTTATTCATGCTGGTTTTGGTTATCTTTGCTATCATTATTTTTCATCAATTTGGCACAGATATTTTTTTAAACGTTTCGCTAGATAGCTCCAGATATTTATTAAGTGCTATGGCTCAAGCTCTTGCGGCAATTCTGGCCATGGTTGTGGGTTTTTCTTTCATAGCTTTGCAGCTTTCAGCACATTTGGTGAGTTCTAGGATTTCTGATTTGTTCTTAAAAAGTAGAGCTTTTTGGTGGATCCTAATACTATATTGTTTCTCGATACTTTACGATTTGGTTATATTGAGAATAATTACTGAAGAAAACGTGATACTTTTAGTGCCTTTGGTGAACCTTAGTATTTTACTAAGTTTCATTTCTCTTGCATCTTTAATCCCTTATGCATATAAGACGATAGACCAGCTCAAGCCCGAAAAAATTATTCGTGATATTATTAAAAACAGAAATGATGATGTAGACAGCATTAAACGTGATACAATTTTGACCATTGCAAATATTTTAGATAAAGCCCTAAGAGCTAACGACCCTCACACTTTGAAAGTTGGACTAGAAGAGCTAGATAAGCTAATCTTAGAGAAAATTTATTTGAGTATAGATAGCAAGAATAAACTTGAACTCGCAAAATATTATACTGGCAAGATTTCCCGATTGGCAGATATCGCCTGTATCGAAAATGATGAGTCAGCTTTAGTAGAAATAACGGAATCTCTAGAAATAATTGGGCTAAAAGCAATTGAAAGCAGATGGATCGAAGTACCTGAAGATAGAATAGCACGACTAAAAAGTGACAGAATGTACAGTGGTGGAGTAGGAATACCTTATAAGACAGATAATTATGACAAAATTACCAAAGAAATTAATGAAGTTTTGAGGGATATTGGCAAAAGAGCAATTGAACGAGACTGGGATAGAGCAACTAAGTCAATATTGGATGCTAGAAGTAAGCTTAGGATAAAATCTTACGAAGAAAGAGTTTTAGGGTTAGGGTTCGATATATTTGAACTATCCCATGATTTTTCGGATTTATCCAAAGAAGAAAAGATTTTTTCGATGCAGTATTTTATGGAGGCAATGCGTAACATAATGATCGAGCTAATTAAAAGGGATATATATTTAGATGATTGGTATAATGCTGAACTCGGAGTTATTCTTGATAAATCTTTAGAAGTTATTGATAAGAACAACTGTATCAAAATAGGTCGACTAATAGAGCTCATTGTTGATATTGGGATAGAAGCGGTAAAGAAAAATCATAAATTAAAAGAAGATGTAAAGGAGCATTTTAAAAAAGTTGCAATTTCTGATAAATGTTCATATGTACCGATTGATGCCTTGGGAAACCGAGGATACGTTACAGCAATCGACCTTCAAAAACTTGAGACTTTTTGGGTATGTTCGTGTTTGAAAGAAATTGGTCTGGTATATGCTTTAAATGGATTAGACGAACCTGTTAACTACATATTTGGCATCTTAGAAGGAATTGAGAATAATTACAGGGTTAGCTACTTAGAAAGAGTTGATGTCAATTCTAAAGATAGAGAAAAGGATGAGGCGTTAGAGGTCACAGGAAATATTATCGAAATAATTGAAGAACTTGGTAACAAATCCATAGAGGATAGATTAGAGATGTCTTCAAGGAAAAAGCTCGATTCTTTAATTAAAATTGGTATGATGAATGAAAATGTTGACTTGAAAAAACGAATATGTGAGACTTTAAAGTCCATGTATCGAAAACTCGAGGATAAAGATATCTTCAAATCTGTTATAGAGGGATATGGAAAGACACAAGGGCTTGAATTAAATAAATTTGAGAAATTTATGGCCTTTTGCAGCTTCGATGAAGCAATAGATATCTGACGAGGGCTTGAAAAGAAAGAACAAAGTAAACTCAAAATGAAAAAACCAAACAAAAAACCTGCAAAAATCGGCGTCGTCCTCACCGACCCTGAGGACTGGACGGCCCGCGCCTTCATGAGGACTATTGAGAAGCGAGGATCTCAACCTGTCCCGCTCAACCTCTCGGCGCTTAGCGCTTCTATCTCTACTGCTAATTTCTCGATCCTTACTGCAGATTTGAAAGAGCTGGAATTGGACGCGCTCATTGTCAGGGACGTTGGCATCAGCTTTGCACTCGAACAGATCTCGTTTAAGTTTGACCTGCTCAGGCAATTTGAAATGGAAATGCCGGTCATGAACAGCTCAGCGGCGATCCAGAACGCCGCGAACAAATTCTTCTCCTTTTATCTCTTCAAACGCGCGCAGCTCCCTATTCCTCGCACAACCATTACGTCTAAATTAGACGTCGCGCTGAACGCACTCGAACAATTTGGGAGTGCAGTAGCAAAACCGATTTTTGGCAGCCAAGGTGAAGACATTATCAAGCTCGAACGCACACAGCCAGATCTAACGTCAAAACTCGCAGCGTTACTGAACGAGCGCAGTGTGCTCTATGTACAGGAATTCATACCAAATCCCGGTCGTGACATTCGGGTTTTTGTTGTTAGTGAAGAAGCTGTGGGTGCGATCTACCGTGTATCGGTTAGCGGCTCGTTCGTGAGTAACTTGAGTCAGGGCGGCACGCCACTAAAGTGCGCGTTAACCGAAGAAATAAGAGAACTTGCTGTTCGCACGACAAAAGCAGTGGGCGCGGATTTCGCGGGTGTTGACCTTATAGAAGGCGAAGAAGGATTAGTTGTGCTCGAAGTCAATGCCACACCTTCTGGAAAAGGGATAAATCGTGCGTGGGGGAGCGACGTCACCGAAAAGATTGTGGAGCTACTGTTTGCGCGAATTGAGGATAAAAAATGAAAGAAAAAACAGCCTTGTTATTTGCTTTTTTAGTGCTGTGTACGCTACTGTTTCCTACTTCTGTGGCTCTTACTACACCCTCTTCGGATAACGACGCACCTCATTTGATCATTACCGAAATCTACCCGAACACTGCTACAAAAAACGAGCTGGATGAGTACGTCGCAATCACCAATCCGTGCGCTTATCCTGTAAATATCGAAGGCTGGAGCATAACGGATAACGAGGGGACCATCATATTCCCTTCGTTTGAGGTCGCGCCACAGCAAACCGTATACGTGGCACGAAACGCTTCAGCATTCCGTGAGCAACTACGTACCGCATCCAGAATAGGAATCATTCCTGATTTTGAATACGGCGCGGATTCGGATTTCACGGTTTGTAACATGCAAACAACGGGAAGAAGCCTCGCGTTACGCAATACGGGTGACGAAGTCATCCTCCGAGATAAGAGCGGTAAAGAAATGGATGCAGTCCTCTTCGGCGAAACCGCGTATGAAGGAGAAGGATGGCGAGATGAGCCTTTAGAAAAAACGAGAGAAGGGATGATCCTCAGACGTATCGGTAATCAGGACACGGATAGATGCGAAGACTGGCTTGTTCTTCCTTTTGGTGCTTCGTATCACGCAACACAACAATTCGCATGCTCGGGTGTGGTGACGGCTTTTGTGTCGCCCGATTGTAGTTTCCCCGTGTTGCAAAGAGAACTAAACAATGCCTCATCATCGTTGTATATCAACCTGTACGAATTTGACAACCCGTACCTCATGGATAGTATTCTTGAAGTCTTAGATCGTGGAGTACAGGTGCGGTTACTGCTTGACGGCAATCCTGTTGGCGGGATAACGGCTGAAGAGCTGTATATCGCGAAATCGATAAAAGAACGAGGAGGAGACGTTCGCCTTTCTTCTGACCCCTTCATCAATCATGCCAAATACGCTGTGATTGACAATGAAACCCTTATCATGACGACTGAAAACTGGAAGACGACAGGATTTCCCTCCAACAACTCGTTTGGCAATCGTGGCTGGGGCATCGTACTCAAAAACGAAGCTGTGGCAACCTACTTCACAGACGTATTCTTTGAAGATTTTTACCGGGGTAAGGAATACGCCCTAGAAGAAAAGTATGGAGATACTAATGAATTCACGATACCACGGACGATCCCTCAAGGCGCTTATGTGCCTGTTTTCGAGCCACGAAGCGTAACCTGCGATTTCACCGTGATTCCCGTTTTGGCGCCGGACACCGCACTGAGTAACGAGACGATACTCGGTGTAATAGAGAGCGCACAACAAAGTATTTTTGTGCAGCAGTTTTCAACGGGAAGATACTGGGCTGACGAAGCCAATCCCTTTCTTACTGCCCTGATAGCGGCTGCGAGACGAGGATGCGAGGTGAAAGTGCTGTTTGATTCCAAAGGGTATAATCTCGAAGCATGGAATGACAATGACGAAGCGGTTAGATGGCTGGAACAGGTGGCAAACGAAGAGCATTTAAACTTAAAAGCAAAATTAGCAGATTTAGACTCGTTAGGATTAACCAAGGTGCATACGAAAGGATTGATCGTAGATAGCAAGGTTGTCGTCATAGCATCGCTGAACTGGAACGCGAATTCAATCTATAACCGGGAAGCAGGCGTGATCGTAGAGAATGCGGAGATAGCATCCTTTTATGAGGAGGTCTTCTTCCACGATTGGAACGTGTCGATATCGACGAGGGGAGAACCAGAAGGTAAATTGGAAGAAGGGCCAGTAGCAAGTGAAGGGAAAAGTTCCCTAAAAATGAAGTTCATAGGGCTCGCCATAACGCTGATTCTTTCCTTCGTTATTTTCAGGATAGTGAAGTGGTATAAGCGACTATAAAAACGATGAGGGTCATATTCCACGTTGACATGGACAGTTTCTTCTCGTCAATCGAAGTGAGAGCGAAGCCTGAATTGAAGGGCTTGCCCGTTATCGTGGGAGGCCGAATCCCACCCAAAGAGGAACAAGCTGCTGAAGAAAGCAAACAAAAAATGCGTGGCGTCGTAAGCACCTGCTCATACGAAGCGCGAGCATACGGCATTCATTCAGCAATGCCACTTTCAAGAGCATACCAGCTGTGTCCTGAGGCTGTATTTCTACCGGTGAATATGGCGTTATACAAAAAGGTATCGACGCGAATAATGAACATTTTGAGGAACTACGCTGATAAATTTGAGCAGGTGAGCATTGACGAGGCCTATCTTGATGTCAGCACAAAAGTCCACGACTGGAACGAGGCGAGAGCGTATGCGCAAATGATAAAAAGAGAGCTATTGGAGAAGGAAGTTTTGACCTCTTCAGTTGGCGTTGCGCCAAACAAAACGATCGCAAAGATCGCATCGGATTTCGAAAAACCGGATGGGCTCACGGTTGTAGAAGAAGAAAACGTACGAGCATTTCTTGCTCCGTTATCGGTCAGGAAGATACCAGGTGTAGGGCCAAAAACTGCAGAGAACTTAAAACAGATGGGAATCGAGACGATCGAACAGCTTGCGAGCACTGATGTGCAACTACTCGTGGATACGTTTGGGAAATACGGATGGCGCCTTCATCAGGTTGCCAACGGAATCGATGAGAGCGAAGTCGAAGAGCGAGAGGAACGGAAATCGATGAGCAGAGAGCGAACACTGGATGAAAATACAGATGATCATGAGTTGATAAATCGTTATATCGGTGAGTTAGCAGAACTTGTTCACAGAAAACTGCTGGAGGAAGGTTTTGTCTTTAAAACCGTCGGGATTAAGGTCAAATTTGACGATTTCACCGTGTATACACGAGCTAAGACACTCAAATCCTCCCATTCCGACGTACAGACGCTCAGGAAAACTGCGAAGGAATTGATGGGGGTATTCATTAGCGAAATAGGGAAGGAAAAGCAGATTCGATTAGTCGGCGTTCGTGTCTCTCATTTGGGTGTGGTTGACGAGAAGCAAAGACGGCTCGTGCTCGTGTAAAGGGACCGTTATTTTTGTCTCTTAAAACAATTAATACGGCTCCTTATCACCCCAGGACTCTTCGTCCTTACCAATTTGCGTCTTATACGAATCTGATTCTTCATGGGCTTTCTCCCAGTAGCGCTTTTTCCAATTCTCTGCCTCTTTTGCCTGTTCGTCTTTCGCTGCTCGTTCCGCCACATACCGCTTTTTCCATTCCTCTACCTCGTTCAAGGCTTCTTCAGAAAACCTGCTTTGGTTCCTTGCTTCCCACAGTGCCGTTTCGTAGTTATCGTTCACGGTCTCTAGCTCGTTCGATAACTGACGCACCTTTACGAGTGCAATCAGTAAGCAAACGAAGAGAAGGAGTGCTACAAGCCACGCATCCATAGTTTAGACCTCCATGCATGAAGAACGCTTACAAGCATTGTCTTTACTCCGAGCACCCCGTGAATTGTATGCTTTATTAAAGTTCCCCTTCCTTTTAAAATTACATTACAGAACTACGTTACGAAACTGAACCATCCCGCCTGAGAACGGTGAGCTGTTATGAGTGAGAACGAAGAGAAAGAGAAGCCAACAAGAATCCCCTGGGACGACTACTGGATGAATATTGTTAACGATGTCGCAAAGCGTTCGACCTGCATACGAAGGCAGATAGGCGCTTTGGTGGTTAAAAATGACATTATTATATCAACTGGCTATAACGGCGCACCGCGAGGATTCCCGCACTGTCTTGATGCTGGATGTCGCCGGGATAAATTGAATATCGCATCGGGTGAACGTCATGAGGAGTGCGTCGGCGTGCACGCAGAGCAAAATGCACTATTACAGGCGGGCAGAGATGCAGAAGGAGCTGTGCTTTACGTTAACGCATTTCCGTGCAAGATCTGTGCGAAGCTGATAATAAACGCGGGGATAAAACGAGTAGTTATCTCCGGCGAATACAGCGAGAGAGAAGGATTGGAGTATTTGAAAACCGCGGCTATAGCACTCACCTTCGTTTAGTCCATCAACTCTGAGTATGAAATCGGATAGAGCGCTGTTTAAGGTGGATTGTGAAACGTATACCGAGTTAGAGCAGGTGATTCAAGAGATGAACGAGTATGTCGATGCTATTGTCGTTGAAGGCAGCCACGACAAGGAAGCACTGGAAGAACTCGGTATTACAAAGGAAATCGTCATGTGCTCTTCAAAACCCGATACTGCGTTCATTGATCACCTCACCAGCAACCATAAGAAAGTCACGATACTCACAGACTATGACCGAGCAGGCAAGCGAATAAACAAAAAATTGACCACTCGGCTGGAACACGCGGGAATAAAGGTAGAGAAGCGGTATAGAGATGAAATCGGGAGAATACTGGGGTTCCGTGGGATGAGGTGCATCGAATCGGTGAACGCACTCAAGAAGAGGATTTTTTAATGCCTAACTTCTCCAGCATGCTCTTGAGCTCCTTCACGCTAAATTGCCCCGGTGCCACTTCTTGCTCGCCTTCTATGAACCCATACGTTAATACAGAACCGTAAAGTGGTGCTATTACACGGAGGTGTCTCCCCAGAGGGCCCATACCGATCGTTGCTACCAACTTTCCATCCCGTGAGAGCTCATGCGTTAGATCAAGTAACAGTAAGGCATCACTGAGCGTCTGTGGTGTCACCGCGATCTTTGCAATAGTTCCGCCCGCTTCGTACATACGTGTTATGATTTTAAAGAGCTCGGAACGAGGTGGCATGCCTTTGAAATCGTGATACGAGACGATAACAGGTACAGAATGTCTTTTCGCCGTTTCTACGATCCTCGTTTTCCCCGCAGCAAAGGTGGAAAGTTCAATGTCCACCGCATCGACCTCAGCAGCTTCGAGAATGCTGCCGAGGAGCGTAATTCTTTCCTCTTCAGTGCCGGTAAACGAGCCACCTTCCTCTTTCTTCCGGTTCGTTATGAGTAGAGGTATTTTAAGTGCCGAAATGAAGTCTTTCACCTTTTCCACGCTCCTATCTTCGTCCCTCAACAGGTCTAGTCTCAATTCTATGAGATCAGCACCACTTGCGTTCGCACGGTTCGCATCGCGAGCTGCTAAATTGCTCATTACGCCAACTATCATCGGCCCTCGCTCGAATAAGCCTTTTTCTGTCATTTTATCTCGTGAAAAAGCCCTCTCGGGGAATTGGAGTGTATAAAATAAGATAAGGCAAGGATTTTATAAAGTAATTTATACTATTCTGTAAATCGGATTGCTCATTCATGGCCGGGGTGTGGTAGCGGTTATCCCTGGGGACTGTGGATCCCTAGACCTGGGTTCAAATCCCAGCCCCGGCCCTCCGTATATATAAGTTCAAAGCTGTCCGTGATTACTTCTCGGTAGATTCGCCGCCACCCATCGTTACGGATGAGTGGGTTGATATGCATAAAGGGTAGCTCTCGGAAGAGAAAGGGTTTAGAATAACAAAACCCACAATATTCTCAAAATCGTCGGTCGCCCCTCACTAGAGATATGGGGCGGCAGACGTGGCCTTGTTCTATTGCGCTGATCGCAGCGAAAAATTAGCTCGACCCGTATTAATTCATCGCTATCACTCATTTTTCGGAATGTAGATATGACACAGCTCCCATAATTATTAAAAAATTAGCAAGCCAATAAAAAATCAAAGAAAAATTATCAGGTATATTAACCATATCGCAATATACCCTAAAAGTTGTCGTTAGAACAAATAGTAGTATACCTACCGCTATTAACCTTGCACCTTTACTTTCACCTAAAAGTTCTCGTGCTTTATCCCAAGGAAGCATTATTTTCGATATAATTGTTGATATGACTTTTTTCATCTCTAACACTCCGTACTTAAGTACTGAGTTATCTTCTACCCACTCTCTAACTTATTTATCGTAACAGTAACATATAAATCTTCCGTTTTTCACGGTGCCTTCCCGTTGTAACAGATGAGGAGCTGCAATG
This sequence comes from uncultured Halobacteria archaeon, assembly GCA_964400255.1. Lineage (GTDB taxonomy): Archaea > Halobacteriota > Syntropharchaeia > Alkanophagales > Methanospirareceae > JACGMN01. The sequence continues at coordinate 8,543 of CAYNTR010000014.1, read as the reverse complement.
GAAAAGTATAGTATGAACGAACCACATCTATTCTCAAAATCGTCGGTCGCCCCTCACTTGTGATATGGGGCGAGCGGCGTGTTCCGGTCCGTGTTTGCGATCAAAGCCGAAAATTTAGCTCGACCCGTATTAATGTTTTTCCACCTCATAGAACCTCCGAAAAACTTTAAACGGGGAAATCCGCGAGGATTTAGAGATAAATTGCCCTACCCCTACCTGCAAAATTATTCTCAAAATCAGAGAGAGACCCTCGTAAAGGGTTTTGACTTAATGAACCGTATCCTAGGAGATAGGGAAAATATGTCTTTTCAATCGTTTTTATGATTCTTCACTCACTTTTTTGGATAATTATTTATATCGGCATGCGCTTTAGATACTAGAGGAGGTATATACACATTGATGGAAGCATCAATAAAAGTAATTGGAAAGTATGGTCTAGCAGGTCTCATAGTTTATATCGGATTTGAATTTTGGGATAAAAGCATCTATATTTCTGTACCTTTAATTGTTATAGGTGTTTGTCTAAGTATATGGATTATTGGTATGGATTTATATTCTCAAAAAGTGGAAACTGAGAAATACTGACCCTATTAACTCATGGCTTTTACATTCACATAACTATTCTCACAAAATTATACTCATCAATTTTTTAGCAACCACCGAATTATCTACTCGTAAACCAGATATGACTTTTCTGGGGCCTCCTTATTGAGAAGTGAAGGTAAGAAATATATATTCTCAAAATCGTCGGTCGCCCCTCACTTGTGATACGGGGCGGCAGGCGTGGCCTTGTTCTATGGCGCTGATCGCAGCGAAAATTTAGCGCGACCCGTATTAATGTTTTTCCATCGCTATCAGCTGCAGAAAAACTTTAAACGGGGAAAGCCGCGAGGATTGAGAGATAAATCGGGGATAGCTCGAAGTAAGCTCGAAAGCAGCGGGCATCTCTCGGTTGTAAACAGCTTCGAAAAAAATATATGTCGCCGTTTAATATTCATTATCGATAACTTTTTGAATACAGACCCCATTATGGAGAAAATATATACCAATGTATAATGTAAAAACATCAAGTAGGTAAAAATCATGAATAAAGAATATTTAGAGGATTACAAGCATAAGGAATTTGCTCAAATAAAGGGATATTTATCAAAATTGGAGGTTGGAAGGGGTATTCCGACTGGAGATGCAAGCGTAGTATACCCCCAAAAGAGCAGATTTCCAAAATTAAAAGAACCTGTAGCTCTATGCGGAGTACTGAATGATTCTATATGGCCGCAAATTCCTTTGTTCGGATCATTGATACTTCCGGTTCCCCCTGCGACAGAAAAATTTTTATATACTTTTTGGGGGATTACTAAAAGAGAATTTGTAGAATTGATAGACTTTAGCAAAAAAACAGGTAAAGTTCAATTTGTTCTAAATGGAAACATAGAAGATTACATAGATTTGGACTATTTATCACCTTTATTTGAAGAAATAAACCCTCCTTTTTTATACAAATTTCCAATTACATATTTAATTGAAGAGGAAAAATTGAAAAAATATACACAAATATTTGAAACACTTATTCAAATAAGCGATCAAAAAGGAAACGATATTTATGATGTAATATGTGGTGTTGGTTTAAAACAACAAACAAAATTCACAAAAGATGAGATAATTAGAGAAAATTTAACGTATTATTGCTTTTTAAAGGAATTTGGTTATGACGAGATCTTGGAAAATTTTGAAGAACTTATTCTTATGGACTCGCTAAATGCATTTAGTCATTTGGCCACTTATGGGTGGTTAATTGTTGATGAATCTTTGAATTCGATGTTTAATCATGAGGTTGTTTGTTCTTTAGAAGATCTTAAGGAATTCAAGTTTGGGAGTTTAAACTATTCTAGGATATCTGAAGTTGGAAAATATTTACTCAAAAAAATTACTTTTATGCCTGAGAGTTTTCAAGCATGTGTGGATGTGATTTCGAGATATAACCAAGAAGATTTATATAATGTGGCACAATCCTTGCAAAAAGCCGTAATTGACTCGGATGTTGATTCATTCAAGAAAAAAAAGAGGAAATCGAAATTATACTAGACAATGTTTGGAACGATGCGCGAATAAAAAAAAGGATCAGAGATGTCAGGTATGGCATCCCGATTTCAATGGCTTTAATTGGATCTGTTGCGGCAGGTCCTGTAGGTGGAGCTGGAGGATTAATGGCTGGGTTGATTTTTGATCTTACGTCAAAAGTAATTGAAACAACTGCAGGACCATTAGAGGAATCGATAGCTAAGATTAGAATACCCAGTCATCTGATAAATATTTTCGATTTTAAACGAAAATATGATATTTGAACGAAAACTTTTAGAATATTCATCTTCATCCATTTGACTAGGGGAACAATAAGGCGGACGTAAGTAGGTGTTATCTTCAACTCCACATCGAGGCGAGAAGAAGGATGGAAGGGCGAAGCGGAAGAAGTAAAATATGTTGGGCCTTAAACTTTTACTTTAGATCCCAGCCACGGCCCTCCTTATACCTGAATAAAGAGTTCGGAACGGTTCGTAATTGAACCCCGCTCGTATTTATAGAACCCCCCGGAATGCATGATTACGAACGAGGATTTAGGGTACCGTCAATTTGACACGTTCGCTCCTCGTTCTCTAGCTTTCTCTCCAATAATTTCATTAGTACCGCGCACCAATAAACAGTATATCATGAGGGCACTAATTGTCGGCTCAGGCGCTGGGGGTGCTACAGTAGCAAAAGAGCTCTCAGATAAGGGCATTGACGTACTGCTTTTAGAAAAAGGACCGGCAGTTGAAGAGAAGAATGCCACTCAGTGCTATGCAAACATTGATTCTGAAGTGCAGATTCTACGGACTCTCTGTTTAGGTGGTACGACCACGGTATCAGCCGGAAACGGCGTGAGGACCTTAGAAAACGAGTTGAGAGAGTTAGGGATTGACCTGAGTGAGGAGTTTGAGGAGGCTGAGCGAGAGCTTGGGATACAACCACTTCCTGATTCGCTCTTTGGTGAAGGGACCAAGCGGATTATGGCTGCTGCAGAGGCCCTTGGCTTTGACGTGGTAAAAATGCCAAAATTCATCGATCCTGATAAATGCGTACCGTGTGGTAAATGCGCATCGGGCTGTCCGAAAGGTGCGAGATGGAGCGCCCTCTCATATGTAAAAGAGGCAGAAAAGAACGGTGCGACGATACTGACCGACATGCCGGTCGACGACGTTATCGTCAAGGAGGGAAAAGTGACTGGCGTGAGAAGCAGGAATAAGGTTATATCTGGCGATATCGTGGTTCTTTCAGCAGGAGCGTTGGAGACTCCCCGACTCTTGAAAACTCAGGGGCTCATGACCACGCCACACCTATTCGTTGACACCTTTATCACGATTGGTGGCGTTCTCGAAGGAATAAAGTTTAATAGTGAAGTAACAATGAACGCGCTCATCACATTCGAGGATTTTATTCTAGCCCCTCATTTCTCCAATCATCTGGTGAAACGAATGGCAGCACGAGGGATAACGGTCTCGCCGGGAGACATCCTCGGTATCATGGTAAAGATAAAAGATGAGGAAGTAGGGGAGATAGCTGATGAGGTAAGGAAAGGTATTACGAATAGGGATGCCGTTCTGCTCTCAGAAGGTGCTGCTATCGCCGGTTCCATATTAGAGACTGCAGGTGCAGACCCCAAAACCTTTGTCTCAACACCAATACGGGGCGCGCATCCCGGTGGCACGGCACGAATCGGTGAAGCCGTGGATAAAAACCTGGAAACCGCAGTAAGCGGATTGTACGTCGCGGATGCATCAGTGCTTCCTGCACCACCCGGTGCTCCGCCTATACTGACGATTGTCGCCTTAGCCAAATACGTTTCAAAGATCATTCGAGCTCGTTCATAGGTTTCACATCACACGGAGCAATTTAGAATTTTGAACTTGAAGGTCCTGAGATTGAAGCTTTCATCCTCTAACCTGAAAAGAACCAAAAATATCGCCCGTATCAATCATCCCGCACAGTATGAGGGTTACTTATCTCCGCTTTGCACAGTGCCTCGTCTGTTCTGACCTGTATGCATAGCTTGCAGATCCTGATAACAAGATCTTCCACCAAACCCTGAACCAGATCATCAGCAAGTTTTTGTAGCTCTTTCTTCGCATCCTCTGAAAACTCGAATCGTGACCCTCGCTTCTTAGAGGTGTAGTGCGAGACCGCAGCCTGTGTGATCCCGAGCATTTGAGCGATTTCAATTTGGGAGAAGCCCTTTTTCATCAGCTCCTCGGCGAGCGCTGCGCGTATGCTCGGCAATACGCCTCCGACCACAATCTCACAGGGGAATTTCATTGCCTCTCAGCTTTATATATAACACCGTTATATATAAAAGAGGAGGTATACTTAACATGTTTGACAAAGTAAAAGAAGTTATAGAGAAGGAGATAAGTCCCTTCTTAATGATGGAAGGCGGCGCTATCGAACTGGTGAGCGTGGATGACGGCGTGGTGAAGGTGCGGTTACAGGGCGCCTGTGCGGGATGCCCCATGAGCCAATTCACACTGGTGAACTTCGTTGAAGCGACACTGAAGGAGAAGATTCCTGAAGTCAAGCGCGTATTGCCCGTATAGCCTTCGAGCAAGAAAAAGGGCTAAAATGGTTGAAGGGGAGGTGAGCATGTATGGGTGAAGAGTTGGAAGAGCTATTAAAGAAGATAAAGGCGAAGGATTTGAACGCTGAAGCAAAGAAGCGCGGGATAAAGACCCACTGTGTGAAGAAGATAGATATAGCCAAGCAGTTGCCCCGCGAAGTCGTGGAAGAGCTTGCTTCCAAGTCTAAATAATGAAGAAGGAGTTTTGCGTGCTCTTCTGTACGGCGAGCGTGGGAGAATCCGGCAAAATAGCGAAGCTCCTGGTCGAGGAGCGGTTGGCAGCGTGTGTGAATATTACCAACGTCAAGTCGTATTACCGATGGCAAGGCGAGTTTTGTGAAGATAGCGAGGCTCTGCTGATAATAAAGACCAAAAAGAGTATGGCAGATAAGATAATCAAACGAATCAAGGAAGTGCACAGCTACGAAGTGCCAGAAATTATCGCGTTGCCGATTGTTGCCGGCTCTGAAAAGTATTTGGAATGGGTAGATGAGTCAATAAAGTGAATTGGCTTAAGAATTTACGGTACATATAATTTGAATAAAACCTTTAAGCTGATCTGAGAGTTGATTCTCTTATAAGGATTGGAAAAGAATAATGGTTCACGTCGGTGTTCATGTCTCAATTGCAGGCTCAATCGATAAGGCGGTAGATCGAGCGCAGGAGAAAGGCTGTGATACGTTCCAGATCTTCTCGAGAAACCCCCGCGGCTGGAAGATTAAGCCGCTTTCCGAGACTGAAACAACACGATTCATTGAGAAGATTGAGCATTCCGAGATATTTCCGCCAATAGACCATATGCCGTACCTTCCCAACCTCGCCGCACCGACCGATGAAGTGTACGAAAAATCAGTAGAGACTCTTATTTCGGAATTGAAACGCTGCGATGCGCTCCAGATTCCTTATCTTGTTACACACCTCGGCAGTCATCGGGGAGCTGGTAAAGAGATAGGACTCCAGAGAATCGTGGACGCGATTAATACAGCATTCAGAGAAGCGGAAAACAGCGTCCTGCTGCTTCTGGAAAACACTGCAGGGACAAAGAACAGTATGGGCGGCACGTTTGAAGACATTCGGCACATTGTGGATCGTATTGAGCATAAGGATCGAATTGGTATCTGCTTTGATACCTGCCACGGCTTCGCTGCGGGCTACGAAGTGCGGACTGAAGAGAGTCTGAATAAAACACTTCAGCATTTTGATGCGGTATTAGGTCTCGAAAACCTCAAGCTCATCCATCTTAACGATGCAAAGGGAGGTCTCGACTCGCGATTAGACCGGCACGAGCACATTGGGCTTGGTTACATTGGCGAAGACGGTTTTCGTGTGATTCTTACCGATCCACGGATCAAGGACCTTCCTATAATCCTCGAAACACCGGTTGACAACCGCAGAGGAGATACTGAGAATATCCAGAAAGTGAGAGAGCTCGCTGCATTATAGTGGGAAGCCGTTCAGATTTTGGTAAAACTCCCAAACGTTCTTTTTTCTCGTCGGGTCAAACAGTTACTCCATTATACTTTTTCTGAATTATGGTGTCCAGGATAGAATCATGCGGGGGGAGGGATTTGAACCCTCGTATCCCTACGGAACAGGATCTTAAGTCCTGCGCCTTTGTCCTGCTCGGCTACCCCCGCTCAGGTCAACACCAGATAGAAGTTGGATTTGGATACCTATTAATATTATCCAAAAAGTATATCCAAAGAGTAGGAAAGATGATAGATAGAAGCGAGATAAAAGAAGTTCTGGACGGGTATGAGCTTGACAAGGCACTGATAGGTGTTTTGGGCTCGCATTCAGCGCTGGATGTGTGCGATGGTGCAAACGAAGAAGGATTCAAGACGCTCTTGATAGCGGAGAAGGGCAGAGAAGAGCCTTATACCAAATATTTCGTTCGGCGAAAAGTAAACGGGTTAAAGAAAGGAGTGGTGGATGAAAATATCGTATTGAATAAGTTTTCTGACATGATGAACGAGGACATACAAGAGAAGCTCCGGTCAAGAAACACGCTTTTCGTGCCTAACCGTTCTTTTGTCGTTTATACCGGCATCGATAACGTGGAGGACACCTTCAGGGTGCCTTTGGTGGGCAGCAGGGATATGCTCAGGATAGAGGAACGAGAGGAGGAGAAGAGCTATTACTGGGTATGTGAAAAGACGGGAATACCCATCCCTGAGGAATACGCACCTGAGGATATTGACACCCTGGTGATGGTAAAGCTTCCACACGCAGTCATGCATTTAGAGAGAGGGTTCTTTACCGCTCGCAGCCGCGAAGAATACAAGGAAAAAGCCTCGAAAATGATAAAACGAGGTATAATCAAGCAGGAGGACTTAGACAACGCGCGTGTAGAAAAATATGTGATTGGCCCGGTCTTCAACTTTGATTTCTTCTATTCACCAATAGACGATGAGCTGGAGCTTTTGGGCATTGACTGGCGGTTTGAATCAAATTTAGACGGTATGGCGCGGATACCGAAATCGCAAGAATTACCTGATGACTTGAAAGAGCCGTTGATGATCGTCGTTGGGCATGCCGCTTCAACACTTCGCGAAAGCTTGCTGAATAAAATATTTCCCATTGCGGAGAAGTTCGTTAAGTTCGCGAATGAGGAGTATTCAGCAGGGATGATCGGGCCCTTCTGCTTACAAACGATTGTCGACGAGAACATGGATTTCTGGGTGTATGACATCGCGACGCGGATAGGCGGCGGAACGAACATCCACATGTATGGCGGGCATCCGTACGGTAACGCGCTCTTCAGGTGCAATATGAGCTCGGGCAGGAGGCTTGCGCTCGAGATAAAGAGAGCCATCGAGATGGATAAGGTGGATAAGATCGTCACGTAAGTGCTCTATGTCTATAAGCCTTCGGCTATCCTCTTCACGGAGGAAACGAGCCGGAGGCTATAATTTCTCTTTCCCTGAAATAGATTTGATTTCACACCCTCAACCTCATTGAGAAGTGCACCGCCCACCAATTGTATGCAAAAAGATTTTATGTGACATCAGATAAGGAAGTACCATACCATGGAGAGACCGTTTGTCTTTATCAATGCCGCAATGAGTGCAGATGGCAAAATAGCAACGGTGAAAAGGACCCAGACGAGAATCAGCAGCGCGGCCGATTTTGATCGAGTTGATGTGCTCAGGGCTGGCAGCGATGCGATCATGGTTGGTATCGGCACTGTTTTAGCTGATAATCCTTCGTTAACGGTTAAATCAGAAACGAGACGTGAAGAGCGAAAATTAGCGGGAAAAGATGAAAATCCGTTGCGGATCGTCGTGGACAGTAAGGCAAGAACGCCGATCGATGCAGATATACTGACTAAAGGCGAGGGGAAACGAATCATTGCCGTTTCTAACCAAGCGATTGTCGAGGATATAGGGAGACTAGGAGGGAAAGCGGAGGTATTGGTCTGCGGCGTGGAGGATGTAGACCTGAAGAAACTGCTTCACGATTTGTGGCTCCGTGGCGTACGTACCGTAATGGTCGAAGGTGGTGCAAAGCTCAACTGGTCTTTGATTGCGCACCAGCTCGTTGACGAGCTCTATACGTATGTCGGGGATATGATAATAGGCGGCGAAACCGCACCGACACTGGTGGATGGCGAAGGGTTCGGTAAGGAAAAGGAGATGGTAAAGCTGGAGCTTTTGGACATGGAGAAGCTGGATGAAGGTGTGCTGCTGCGGTGGCGTGTTCGTAAAAGAGAAGATGTGGGTGAAAAATGAAACTCCCTGAGGGAATAACGGATATAAAAGAGCTCGCATATATCACGAGTCGAAAACTGCAGAACGAGAACGGTACGAAGACGGGCACGGTGGTTATGTGGCGAAAGAAAGGTTGTTGAGTCCTAATATTATTTCGCTTACTATCCAAAAGAGATTGCCCCTTCATA
>CAYNTR010000013.1:0-28781 GCA_964400255.1 uncultured Halobacteria archaeon | reverse complement strand
GATGTAGTCCTTATAAATTTCTTTCGGAAGATGGGGCGTTCGGAAGTACTGTGTAGGTAAAAAAGCAGATATAATACTCAAGATGAAAAGAAAAATAAAAAATAGGAGGGATCTTTTAAATTATGGTTAATCCACTTCGCCTAACAGAGCGTATCAGGCTTTGTGCCTTCGGCACTTCGCCCAAATTCTGCTTTGCAGAATTTCAGATGCGCTCGAAACGTTATCTGAAATCCAAACTTCCTCTCACAATCACCCAATCTCATAATACGTATTCCGCTGCGCTGCCGGTCTGCCAACCGATTCAACTGCTTCTCTGATAGCCTCAACAGTCGCCGGTCGGTGCTCCTTCCCCGCTGCCGTCACGACGTTCTCCTCGTGTATCGTGCCGCCGAAGTCGTTCGCACCAAAGAACAATGCCAATTTGTCCACTTCAAAGTCCTGCGTGAGCCATGACGCTTGTATGTTCCTTATTGGGTGCAGAACAATTCTGGAAATCGCTAACACCTGCAAATATCGTGTTACCGCGACCGGCTCCTTTATAACACCGTAGAGTTCCGTGTGCTTCGGCTGAAACGTCCAGGGTATGAACGCTGTGAAACCTCCCATTTTGGTCTGCAAATCCCGTATCTTAAAGAGATGCTCGATGATATCTTGATTCTGCTCAATGTGCCCGAACATCATGGTGGCAGTTGTTTTCATGCCGATGCGGTGTGCAGTCTCCATCACGTCAAGCCAGCCCCCCGCACCGATCTTATTCGGGCTGATGAATTTCCGAACACGATCACATAAAATTTCAGCACCGCCGCCCGGCAGAGAATCGAGCCCTGCTGCTCTCAACCGTTCAAGCGTTTCCCTTACACTCAGCCCTTCATTTCTCGCAATGAAATCGATCTCCGGCGGTGACAAGCTGTGAAGCTGCACACCTGGAAATTTGCGCTTTATCGCCGAAAACAAATCCTCAAACCACTTAATATCGATTTCCGGGTTGAGACCACCTTGAATGAGGATTTGTGTCCCTCCAGCTTCGACAGTTTCATTAACTTTCTTGAGGATCTCATCATGCTTCAAAACATAACAGTCTTCGTCATTTTTAGCATAAAAGGCGCAGAATTTGCATCTCGATTCGCATCGATTGGTGTAGCTTATGTTCCGGTCAATAACAAACGTCACGAGTTCGCCGCATCTCTCTCGCCGTATCTCATCTGCAATTCCGCCAATAACCGGCAACGGCAACTCAAAGAGATACAATGCCTTCTCAAAACTCAAATCCTCCCCTTGCAAATTCTTGCTCACGTAACCGTTCCAGTCAGAGTAATCCGTATTCATGGCACTTCTTCTCGAACAGTTCGAGCCCTCTCCTCTCTTCCGCGCCCAGCCGGTAGGTCAGCGTTTTGAAATACCTTTCAAGGAATTCTGCGGGTAGGCCAAACTTCTTCTCCGCTTCGGTGATAATTACATCAACATTCCTCTTCCCCCACTCGACTGATTCCTTCACTTTTCTGTTTATCGCACGCATATCCTCCACTTTGCGCGATATCGCAATCCCAAAAACCATTGGATAACCGGTCAAGTCACGCCATTCCTCGCCCAAATCCATCATTACCCTGTATTTCATCCTCGCCTTGATAGCCTCATCTCCAATGAGAAGCGCATGGTTGCAGTGCTTCAGCAATGTACCAGCGTTACTTGCGTTCACGAGCACAAGCTTATTTTTTAACCCCCTTTCCCGGAGGATGATTTTGAGCAGATTGACTGAAGTTGTTGTCTGATTGGTCACGGCAATCGATCCGTTAATTCCCCCAGGAGTGTTTCCGTTTGACACCACCACCACGCTCAAAACGTTCTGCTTCGAAGCCAAGCAGAAATCATAACTTGCCAATCTAACCTTGTTTTTTAAATAATAGAAGGATGAAACAGGTGTGAAATCCACTTTCCCTTCTTCAAACATGCGAGCCAGCGTTTTCGGCAATGCTTCAATTATCCTTGTCCCATTCTGTTCAAGCCAGTAATAGGGTAAGTAATTATTCAAGAAGTCGAATTTGCCGATTCTTGTGCTCATGAATACACCCTCACAATATTGTAAAATGTATCTCGTTCCGCGGGTATTTTGTGTGCGCCCCTGACAAGGCTCAGGACATTGTCCATGGGGAGCATAAGTGGTGTTTGAGCCCCAGCCGCGTGTGTTATCCTCTCCTCCATAATCGTCCCGTCCAGATCGTTCGCGCCATAATGCAAAGCGACTTGAGCAAGCTTCTCGCCGAGCCCCACCCAGTAAGCCCGTATGCTTTTAAAATTCCGTAGTACTATCCGTGAAACAGCAATCGTTTTGAGGATATCGATGGGATTCGTTCTTGTTTTGACAAGGCCTAACGCTTTGAGCTCCGTGTTTTCAGGATAGAAGCGGAGCGGAATGAAGGAGACAAAGCCGCCGGTTTGTTCCTGTAACTTCCAGAGTTTGTAAAGATGAGCAGCCCTGTGTTGCGGCTTTTCAATATGGCCGAAGAGCATCGTTGCATTGCTCTTTATTCCGATTTCATGCGCTTTCTCCATTATCCCAAGCCATTCATTAGTGGTAAGTTTGCCAGGGCAGATAACTTTTCGAAGCCTATCATCGAGAATCTCCGCGCTGCCCCCGGGCATTGCTTGAAGTCCTGCCTCTTTCAACCGTGAGAGTACTTCCTCAACACTCATATGCTCGAGCTGCGAGAGAAAGTGTATTTCAGCAGCAGTCAAAGCTTTAATAATCACCTGTGGAAATCTCCTCTTTATCTGACCGAACATTTCCTCGAAGTATTCTATGCTCATCGCCGGATCGAGTGAGCCGACGATGTGAACTTCGGTAGCGCCCATGTTTACCCCGTCATTAACTTTACTCAGCACGTCCGCAATGGTCATAGAATACGCATCGCTATCTCCGACGTCACGGTAGAAAGCGCACAGAGGACATCGTGAAACGCATATATTTGAGTAGTTTATATGCCGGTTAACTACGAATGTCACGAGATTCCCATTCTCTCTATTGATGGAATCTGCAAGCTCCCCAAGCTCATGAACGCTCCGTGCAAAGAGTTCCTCAATCGTTTTCGGTGTCCATTCCTCCATTGTTGACTACCAGCACTCTTGTAGATAATACTGTGCTTTTGGCTTCTCTTAGGAAGTTATCAATATAAATACACCCATTTATGTTCACATCCGGTGGTGGATCTAACATATCACAGCAATTATCAACCATGGATAGGTCTTGTTTACACATACACCCACCGACACACCTTCCGCTCGACGCGATCGAGCGCGATATAAATGCAAAAGCCGAGCAAAGCCATCGTTACTATTGCCGCATATAAATCGGGGTAATTCGCTCGACTCCACGCATCCATAATCAGGTAGCCTAACCCTCTGGTCGTTGCGAACGATTCCACAAAGAAAAGCACCGCTATTGCTGTTCCTACACTTATTCGCATCGCAGTGAGAATCTTCGGCACACAAAACGGTACAATGACATGTTTATAGATCTCTTTTCTGCTCGCGCCGAGGGAAAGCATCGGATAGATATAATTCCGGCTGATATTCCGCGATGCGTCTCTCGTCGTTACCAGAATCTGGAAGAAAACGATCATCTCGATCATTATGATCTTTGACAAATCGCCGATACCAAATAGGAGTATGATGACGGGAAGCAAGACAATATGGGGGACCGGATAGAGCATATAGATAAAAGGCGCAATGAATTTATCCACGCTCCGTTCATAACTCACCAAACCGACCGGCACCGCGATAGAGAACGCCAGGCTAATCCCATAAACTACCCGAAACGTGCTAACCAACAAATGTGTGATGAGATCATCTCTCAGTCCTGCTATAAGCGCAACAAGCACGGTCAAGGGCGTTGGCAGCACTATCGAATCGAGGATAACCGCTAATACATGCCATATCCCATAGATGAGCACTGCTGTGATTATATAGCTCTGCCATCTAGGTCCTTCCTTACTTCCTTGCATTTCTCGAAAAACGCCTCTTTCGTTCTGTACTGCGAATCTCCGATATGTGGATTATCAATCGTTTTTAGTACCGTTCCCGGCCTCGGAGAGAGTACGATTACCTTCTTCCCGAAAAATACCGCCTCTTCGATGCTGTGGGTTACCAGTATCATGGTCATCCGTTTCTGCTTCCAGAGGTGCAGTAAGAAATTCTGCAGATTTTCCCGCGTCAACGCGTCAAGGGAAGATAAAGGCTCATCCATGAACAATATCTTTGGATTCAATGCCAATGTCCTCGCAAAGGCTACCCGTTGCTGCATACCTCCCGAAAGCTGTTTTGGATAATTCCTTTCGAACCCTTCTAACCCGAGTTCTCTCAGCAGTGATGAGATAATTTCTTTTTGGTCCTTCTTGCTAACGCCCCGTAATTCTAAGCCCAAAGAAACGTTTTCATAGACCGTTTTCCACGGAAACAATCCATAATCCTGAAATATGAGTGCTGAATCTTTAGATGGTGCGGTTACCTCCTTTCCGTTAACCATTACCAGTCCTGCAGTTGGGTTGAGAATACCGGATAAGATGAGAAGAAGCGTCGTTTTTCCGCATCCAGAGGGTCCTATAACCGAGCAGCACGTGCCATCCTGAACCTCAAAACTGATATTACGGAGTGCTTCGGTGCCATCTGGGTAGATCTTCGTTATATTCCTCGCTTCGATCATCCACTTATATAAATCACGTCATCGTATAAGATCTCTTGCGTCACTAGATTCTTGCTCTGCATCCACCTGAGAACTGCCTCAAAGTTCTCGCGTGGATACTGCTCGGAGTGCATGTACGTTGCCATCTTGTAGCTGCTTGCGATTTCTTCCGGCACCTTTGCGATCTCTACGACGAGTTCCCGGTAATTCTCAGGGTTGGCATTTATTCGGTCTACCGCTTCGTTATACGCAGCCAGAAAATTATCGACGCTCCCAGGGTGCTCTTCTATAAACGCACCTCTGAATACGATCACGGTGTGACCGATCGTTTCATCGAGCATGGAATCCGAGATGATCAATTTAGCACCTTGGTGAATTGCATAACTCGCTAACGGCTCGGCCAGTGTCGCAGCTTCAACTTCATCTGCGAGCAGCATCTGCATGCGGAGCGACACTTTTTTCACCTCTATCTTGCTCGCATTCACATCGCCGAGTAACTTGTCGGTTATCCACTCTATAACGGTATTAGAAGAAATGGCGATTTCTTTACCCTCTAAATCCTTGACGGAGTTTATGTTCGAGTTTGGACTGGCGAGAATGGCGAACCGCATCTTTTCCGGTGTCTCTTCAAGTTCACGACTGACAATCTTGGCATCATACTTCGAATTACGCAGTACCAATACCCCCACGGGGTCATTCTGACCGGCGTCTATTTCTCCTGCGATCAACGCGCTATCACGCTCCAGGGCACTCTGGAACGGCACAACTTTGACGTCCAATCCCTGCTCAGCAAAAATACCCTCCCGTTCCGCTACGTAATACGGTAACGTAGCCTCATCAGGCATTGCGGCCACCTTCATTGCTATCTTCTCTTCACCTGTGCCTTCTGGAGGGGGATTGAGACATCCCGCACATCCCGCTACGATGACCAACACTACGGCTATCAGACACACTATTTTCTTTGCGGACATGTTTGCGGACATTCTTTTTTAACCATATAAATATGCTCTTTTATAGTCATATCCAATACTGAATATAACATATCATGAAACTGTCTAAACATGAATACGAGCGCATCCTCGAATACCTCATCAAAAAAGGGCCATCAAGCAAGTATGCGATATCGAAAGGTACTGATATTCCCTACCCGACCGTTTTGAGAAGACTTTCAGAGATGGCAGAGACGCGGCTCATCCAGAAGATTGGTGAGGGAAAGCGCGGGGCAGAGATTTTTGTGGCTACACCAAAAGGAACGCTCATTGCGTACTTCAGCGGTCGTGTGCGCACATCAGAACTCTTTTTGGCGTTACCCGTTGTTATGAAGCACGTTCGGATCTCCTTAGAAGAATTACCAGCGGTCAAGAATCCGTTTGGATTTCTCGTCGAGGGGCTCCCCTTCATACTCTCACAATTGGAAGACTTGAAGGTAGAGGAAGCGGTAAGCGTTTTAGGAGCAATTCTCATCTGGCGCCATGATGAATGGTATCACGAGATCGGACAGGAAGAACTGGAGCGGTTACTATCATGGAAAGAGAACTATCAGCTCTTACGGTTCCTGGTTGCGGGCTCTATCAACACACTCGGAAAGATGAGCGAGCAATCGCAACGATTGAGCGAGCGTGCTGAAGAATTCTTATCGCAGATAGACGAGCTTGCGAGTCGTAAATGATGGTTCATTCCTTTTGTGTGTTCTAAATTTACACTATACTCCCAAATCACCGCTAATTTTTTGAAGAGCTTCTAGAGCGAGTGTGAAAAATTCGTTCCGGTCGAGTCCGAGCTCTTCACACATCATGATCTTCTCTCTGCTCACCGTTCGTGCAAATGACTTATCCTTGAATTTTTTCGTCAACGATTTCACACGTACGTCAGCCAATTTTTGGGACGGCATCATAAAAGCGGTTGGCACGATGAGGCCCGACACCGCATCCGCAGCGATCAGTGCCTTTGCCATTCCGCTCTTCGGCTCAACACCGGTCCTCGAATTATGCGCTTTGATCGCCTCTAAGCAGTCATCAGGAAGTTTGCCGTCGAGCATCTCCACGGTGATAAGTGCATGCCGCTCAAAATTGTCTTTGGTGCGTTCGTAATCCAAATCGTGCAATAATCCTACGAGTGCCCACTTCTCTTTCTCTTCTGCCGCGATTTCCAGCTTAACTGCGAGTGCGTCCATGATGGCGGAAACGGCGAGCATGTGCTTCCTGAGCGCATCAGTTTCGATCTCTTGCTCCATTAATTCACGCGCTTCTTCTAGTGAGATCATGGTACTTTTACTCACGGTCTTTACTAATAACCAGAACCTAAAAAAGATTGGGCACAATGGGTCGTGTAGAGGAAATGGAGCGTCTGGAAACGAGTATAAGGGCATGTAAACGGTGTGAGCTCTGGAAAACGAGAACCAATCCGGTGATCGGTGAGGGCTCGGTATCCGCGCGGATAATGTTCGTCGGTGAAGCGCCGGGCTACTACGAGGATATACAGGGCAGACCGTTTGTGGGCAAAGCAGGTAAGGTACTTGACGAACTGTTAGACTCAATCGGGTTAACACGAAGTGACGTATACATAGCGAATATCTTAAAATCAAGGCCTCCCGGGAATAGAGATCCCGCACCGGAAGAGATACGTGCATGCACGCCGTATTTAGACACACAACTGGGGATTATTAACCCTGAGATTATCGCTACACTGGGCAACTTCTCGTTATCATATATCTTCGATACATTCGGGTTACCAAAGGATAAGATAAGTAAAATACACGGCAAAGTCTTCACGGTAAGTACGATTACAGGCATAAAAAAAATCGTACCGTTGTATCATCCCGCAGTGGCGACGTACAATCCGGGCATGATGGATACATTACTTGAGGATTTCAAAATACTGGAAAAACTTTTAGTCTCCAAATGATACAATAGCAAAGAAATAACATTTAAATACATAGTTTGACTTCAAATATTGTAATTAGTCGCTTTTTTTCATACGACCATACCCTTCAGGGCGACCCTTTTAGACGGCGATGGAAGAATCCAAAGACGATTGGACTTGGAGAGACACCCTTGCCAGACTCCAACATATAGATAAAATTATCGAGACGGTGTAACTCGTGCGATCGCACTTAACGTCGGCTTGCTAGCCGCTTTTTTTTCAATTGTTGAATTATCGTCAGGAGATTCCAAGTGGCTTCTGTTATTTTCGGTTTTCACCGCTTTATTGGCAATTATAATCAACAGAATTCTTGCGCTACAGCTTGCTCGGCAGGATTGTATTCATAAATTCTATTTAAATACTCTTGATGCTGAAAAAAAGCTTCAATATATATTGCCGAAACTCTATAGAGGGAGTTCGATAAAGAAAATGATAAAGAGGGAGGAGACAGGTTTTGCCTTTTGGGATCTAAGATACATTATTGTGAAGGCTGGATCTGTATACTCAAAATCATGAGTATCGTTTTCTTGAGTCTTCTAATTGTTTCCCTACTCTTTTTAATCCTGGCCCTACTGGATTGCTAAATCTTTTCTTTGCGAAGATAGCTATTCTCTTAAGTCTGTCGTGTAGCAAGCTCTTTAAAAAAACAACGAAAGAGACGGAATTTCTCTACCGCCTCTTTTTACGGCTTATTTCAAGCCTTCGCCCTATACTTCGGGTGATACTTCTTTATGATATGCTCGTCGATTCGCTTGAGCTCGCCTTCAGGCAGCGTCGTCAGCAAATCCCAGCCAAGATCCAGGGTCTCCTCAATGCTTCTATCCTCGTTTTTACCCTGGGTGACGAATCGCTTCTCAAATTCATCGGCGAACTCAAGGAACCGCCGATCTCTGGCGGTCAGCGCCTCTTCACCCACGACGGCCACCAAATCACGCATATCTCGCCCTTCTGCATAGCCCGCATAGAGCTGGTTGGATACGCCTGAATGATCTTCCCTCGTCCTCTCCGCGCCGATTCCTTCATTCATCAACCGTGAAAGCGACGGCAACACATCAACGGGCGGATAGATACCTCTTCGGTGCAGGTCTCGTGAGAGCACGAATTGTCCCTCGGTAATATAACCCGTGAGATCCGGTATCGGGTGCGTAATATCATCATCAGGCATACTTAAGATGGGGATTTGCGTAATCGAACCTTTACGTCCGTGTATTCTGCCAGCACGCTCGTAATTGGTCGAGAGGTCGGTGTACATGTACCCCGGATACCCTCGTCTTCCCGGCACTTCCTCACGTGCCGCTGAGATCTCTCGTAACGCTTCACAGTAATTCGTCATATCGGTAAGAATAACAAGGATATGCATGTCATATTCATATGCGAGGTATTCTGCAGTGGTCAACGCCATTCGCGGCGTAATTATTCGCTCAATCGCAGGATCATCTGCAAGGTTAAGGAACGCAACGATTCGCTCTATTGCACCGGTACGTTCGAAATCGTGCATGAAGAACGATGCCTCCTCGTGCGTGATGCCCATGGCAGCAAAAACGACGGAGAAGGGCTCGCCAGTAGTTAACACCTTTGCCTGCCTCGCTATTTGAGCAGCAAGGGCGTTGTGCGGCATGCCCGCACCGGAGAAGATCGGTAACTTCTGCCCTCGCACCAGGGTGTTCATACCGTCAATTGTAGAAATGCCCGTTTGAATGAACTCACGGGGATAATCACGTGCAGTGGGATTGATTGACGCACCGATAACCGAAAGTCTCTCTTCTGGTATCACCTCAGGTCCGCCATCTCGCGGTCTGCCCAGGCCGTCAAAGAAACGCCCGACCATATCCTGCGACACGCTTACTCGCATGATATCACCCGTGAATCGTACTCTCGTCTTTAACGTATCTATTCCTGAAGTGCCCTCAAAGACCTGAACCACTGCCAGTCCTGTACTCGCTTCTAACACCTGTCCATTCTTCTCTTCGCCCTCAGGCGTGACGATCTTCACAACCTCACCATACGAAACACCCTCTACGTTTTCTACGATAATTAACGGACCCGCAGCTTCTCGTATCGTGGTGTATTCACGTGCAGAAGTATCTATTGCCATTTCATTTCACCTCATTATTCACGAAGTTTCTTCCTCCCGCTTCCTTACTGCTGCAAATTCTGCCTTCATATCGCGCATCATATCCTCGTATTTCTTTCTAAACTCATCACTGGGCACATATTTCATTCTCGCTATGGCATCCTTTATTTTCATACCCTCTAACTTCTCCACCCCTATGCCTTGCTCGATCGATTCGTTTGCGTAATTATACCACTGGAGCACGATTTTTGCCATAAGATACTGCTTCTCCAAAGAGCAGAACGAGTCTATATCGTGGTATGCATTTTGCTGCAAGAAATCCTCTCGTATCATACGAGCTACTTCCAGCGTACCCCGTTCACGCGGTGGAAGCGCATCCGCGCCCACGAGCTGAACGATCTCTTGCAGTTCCGATTCCTTCTGCAGGAGTGCCATCATCTCCTCTTGCTGTTCCATGAAATCGGGCGACTCAGGCTTATTATACCATTCCCTGAGGTCCGCTAAGTAAAGTGAATAACTGCGGAGCCAGCTTATAGCAGGGAAGTGTCTCCTATCTGCCAGGGTGGAATCAAGAGCCCAGAAGACGCCCACGACGCGCAACGTATTCTGCGTCACCGGCTCTGAGAAGTCTCCGCCCGGCGGCGAGACGGCTCCCACAACGGTAACAGAGCCTACTCTCTCCTCTGAATCCGAACATAACGTCTTTACTCTGCCTGCACGTTCGTAGAAAGCAGACAGTCTCGTGGCTAAATAAGCAGGATAACCTTCCTCACCAGGCATCTCCTCTAATCGACCCGATATTTCTCGAAGTGCTTCTGCCCATCGTGAGGTCGAATCTGCTTGGATCGCAGCATCATACCCCATATCACGATAATACTCTGCGAGCGTGATTCCGGTATAAATAGACGCTTCTCGTGCTGCAACGGGCATATTGGATGTGTTTGCGATAAGCGTTGAACGTTCCATCAACTTTTCACCGCTATAAGGATCAACAAGTTTAGGAAAATCTTCGAGAACCTCAGTCATCTCATTTCCACGCTCGCCACACCCGATATAAACAATAACCTGTGCGTTTGCCCATCGTGCTAATTGGTGCTGCATGACCGTCTTTCCAGTCCCGAATCCGCCGGGAATAGCCCCTGTGCCACCTTTCGCTATCGGGAAGAAGGTGTCATTTATCCGCTGTCCCGTCAACAGAGGCACCTCAGGGTCCAACTTCTCCTTATAGGGCCTCCCTTTCCGAACCGGCCATTTCTGCATCATCGTTAAGTTCACGTCCGCTCCATCGGTCTGTACCCGCGCTATGCACTCATCAACGGCAAATTCACCCTCTTTCAGCTCTAAAAGTTTACCATGGATACGTGGCGGCACGAGAATTTTATGCGTAATCACCTTGGTCTCAGGGACCTCGCCTAAAATATCACCCCCTACTACCTCTTTGCCTTCCTCTGCAGTAGGCGTAAACTTCCATTTCTTTGTCCGATCGAGTGAATCCACAAATACTCCTCTCGTTATATAATCCCCTACTTTGTGCGCTATCTCTTCCAGGGGTCGCTGCACACCATCATAAAAATTCTTTAAAATACCAGGACCAAGTTCAACAGATAAGGGTGCTTTGGTCCTTATCACGGGCTCACCGGGCTTCAAACCCGTTGTATCCTCATATACTTGAACATATGCAAGGGCGCCATCCAGTCTAATCGTTTCGCCCAATAATCCCTCTTCACCTACTTTGATCACTTCGTACATCTCGCATCCGCGCATCTTATCAGCAATAACTAATGGACCTGCTATGCGTTCTATCACACCCTCTTCGCCCATTTTTCTCTTCCTCTTTTACTACAATACTTCCTACCTCTTAAACTAAAAGGATTGCTATATTTGCCTACTTTACTGAGATGCGAGGCACTAAAAAATAGGTGGAAGGTAGTATTTATAAAAGGCTTACGGAATTCGGCAGTGGCACCATAGGAAGCCGATAAGTATATAATACCCTTCAGACATTGAACCTCTTAGGAGGTGAAAAAAATGGATATAACTGCAATTATAGACCGAGCAAAGAATGTGGTGCTCAGCCCGAAATCGACGTTAGAGGCTGCGAAAGCTGAGACCCCCAGCATTCAGGATTTGATCATCTATGTGGCAATTGTGGCTATACCTACGTTGATAGGTATTATCATAGGATACGGTGTAGTTGGCATCGGAACCTTTGGTTTTCATTTCAGAGTACCACTTCAGTGGGCAGTGACGTGGGGTATCATGCAGTATGTACTCTCGATCATCGGCGTCGTCGTCTTTGGATTCGTCGTCAATATGCTCGCACCGAGTTTTAAATCGAAACAGGACCAGATACAAGCGACAAAGCTCGTGGCATACGCTGCCACACCGGGGCTCCTCGCTGGGATTCTCAACATATTCCCGCCACTTTCGATCCTAGCCTTTTTAGCAGGTCTGTATGGATTGTACATCCTCTATTTAGGCATACCGGTGCTTATGGAAACGCCCGAAGATAAAAAACTGATATACTTCATCGTTGCGATCGTCGTGTATATCGTTATCATGGCTATCGTCGGCGCGATCACGAGTGCAGTGATGTGGGGAATAGTTGGTCGTCCTTATACGCCGGGCTTTCCTATGTTCGGATAATCAGTATAGAATAGGAGGAATAACAGCTCCTTCCTCCATTTTTATCTACGCACATGCTGTGAAAGCGAAGATTTATAAGGCGAAATAGGATAGGGGACGTGAATAAATAAACGAATAGGAGGTGACAACCATGATAAGAAGAAAAATGTTTGGGGCATTGGTCCTGATAGGAATGCTCTTTGTAGGAGCGGTTGGAGGGATTGGCGCTCAACCGGTGGAAGAGGAAGAATTACAAATGTCGATCACCGGAATTGCGAGTGGAGAAGCCACGTCAGCACAAGCTGTACCCTTTAGTGAGCTTATAAAATTTTTGCCTGACGCACCTTCTGGTTGGGAATCCGAAGAACCCAACGGGATGACGTTTACACACGAAGGGGGGACATGGAGTATGGCAACAGAAAGTTACTTAAAATCAGGCACTGAAGACGTAACTGCTGACGTCGTTATTACAGATTATGCCTTCTACACCGTTGGATGGACGGGAGCGTGGCAAAGTTTCTTCGCGTATGAATCTACAGAGGGTTCCGCGAAAACAGTAACGGTCAAAGGATTGCCAGCATGGGAGATTTATAGTAAGGATACAAATGACTATGCCTTACATGTTGGCGTAAATGATCGGTTCTTGGTGGTAATTGCTACCAACAGCGACAAGGATACGCTCTACGACTTTGCCAATTCAATAAATTACAACGGAATTGCAGCATTGGGCGGCGGTGCGGCTGCCCCTACTGAAACTGCGCAGCCAACAGTTCGTCCAACGCAAACACCACCGGCTGAAGAAGGTGGCGAGACACCAGGCTTCGAGGCGATATTCGCAGTTGCGGGACTGCTTGTAGTAATGTCACTGTTGAAAAGGAGAGGATAATCTCTCCTTCTAATTTATTTATTGATTTTTAGATGTCAAATCCAAAGAGCTTAATAACGTAAAAGTATTATTAATCCAATCCTCTTTCTTGGTATGGAAGCTGGTGCTGGGAGTGGTAACAAGAGATGAAGATCCCTATTGAGAAGCCGGTTTTGGTAACCTCTGCATTGCCGTACGTTAATGGAGAGTGCCATATCGGCCATCTCCGGACGTATGTCCCCGCGGATATCTACGTGCGAATGCTCCGAAGGATGGGCTACGATGTGACCTTTGTCAGCGGTTCTGATACTCATGGAACGCCGATTGTGTTGAGTGCGGAAGCGCAAGGCATTACGCCTCAAGAGGTTGTTGCGAAATATCATGCGCATTTCAAGCACATTTTTGATGAAATTCACGTGGATTTTGACTACTATGGACAGACGGATTCGGAGACCAATCATAAAAGGACTGAAGATATAGTTACGAAGTTGATAGAGAAGGGGTATGTTTACAAGAAGCGAATAAAGCAGGCGTATTGCACGAACTGCGGGCGATTTTTACCTGACCGCTACGTGGAGGGAACCTGCCCGTACTGTGGCGAAAGTGCACGTGGCGATGAATGTGATCAGGGATGTGGTAAGCATCTTGAGCCGGGAGAGATTATAGAGCCGCACTGCAAGATATGCGGCTGTGAAGCGGATTTTGAAGATCAGGAGCATTACTTCTTCAAACTTTCCTCGTTTACTGACTTCCTCCTCGCGTATTTAGATTCACTGGGTGGCACGCTGAATGCGAGGAACTATGCGAAGGAATGGGTGAAAAAGGAACTCATGGATTGGTGTATAACGAGGAATCTGGAATGGGGCGTCAAATTCCCGGGAAGGGATGATCTCGTCGTTTATGTCTGGGTTGATGCGCCTATAGGGTACATCTCCTTCACTGAAGAGGTATTCGACGGCAGAGGGAATAAATGGGAGAAGTATTGGAAAAATGATGAAGCCACCATTGTGCATTTCATTGGCACTGATATTATCTATCATCACTGCATATTTTGGCCTGCCATGCTTGAAGGAGCGGGATATTCACTGCCTTCCGCAGTTGTTGCCTCAGGCATGGTTAAAATAGACGGAAAGACCTTCTCGAAGAGTAGGGGAAACGTGGTTTGGGTAGCAGAGTTTTTAGAACGGTTCCATCCTGATACCTTACGCTATTATTTGGTCACGCAATCCAGCCACACAAAAGAGTTAGATTTCTCTTGGGATTCTTACACCATGCGGGTGAATAAAGAATTAGTAGCGATTTTAGGAAACCTCGCCTACCGAGTTCTCTCATTTGCACATAAGAATTTCGGCGTTGTTCCGGCGGGCGAGATCAAAGAGGAGGTCTTTGCAGAGATACAAAAGGCGAGGGAAGAAGTGCTCAGCGCGATGGAAGAATACGAATTCAAAAAGTTCGTTGATGCCGTGATGAAGCTTGCGGATTTTGGTAACAGCTTTTTTCAACGAGAAGAGCCGTGGCACTTGATACAACAGGGTGACCACGGTAAAGAGCGGGTTGGCGAAATCGTAAAGAACGTACTCCAACTGATAAAAGCGATTTGTATCTTACTGGAGCCGGTGATGCCAGATAAGATGGAAACCTTGTGGGATCAGCTCGGTATGGAAGGTGACGTTCATTCGGTGAAGCTTGAGGAGATCGTGGTCCCGATAGCAAGTGGAAAAGCGTTAAAAAAGCCATATAGATTGTTCGAGAAGGTAGAAGTGTGACAGGCTACGGTTTTTCCGAAGAGCGGGATGCAATGACTGCCTGATGTCATAAAACTTATGGTCTAAGTTAAAATAGCCATCCTCATCGGTATGGGATTATATCAACGTTACTCGTGGGAGCATTCAGATCCTTACTCTTTTATTATTCATCTCGCCTTATCAATACCATAGACAGAGGTGGCGTCATCATGAAAATAGCCATGGACATCGAACTAAAAGATATTCCCGGTCAGTTAGTGCTCGCATTGAAGCCCGTATCAGATTTTGGCGGGAATATCCTCAGCGTGTTGCACCAAAGAGATAAAAAGACCCCTGCAGGGAGAATACCGGTTCAACTCGTCTTTGAGATAGAGGAACGGAAATTGGAGGGGTTAATAGAGCAGATAAAGGAACGAGGCGTGAACGTGGTAAGAACGGGGAAGGAGCGCTTGAGGGAGTCAATGGTTGTTCTGCTCATTGGACATATCGTGCATTCTGATATACGGGATACGATCGATAGCATAGACCGCACGGGATTCGCGGAAGTGGTCGGCCTCTCTCTTTCAATGCCCGGCGTCGAAAAGGAATCCTCAGCATCGGTTACCATCAGTGCAATCGGTAAAAAGGAGCTGAAAGAAGCGTTGACTATCTTAGAGCGTACGGCGAGCAAAAAGGGGATCATGGTTATTTCGCCCATTTAAGCTGTGGTACAATGCGGGATACTGAGGTGATAGGACTATGAAAACGAAGACAAAGACGGTAAAAATTTCGATTATCGGATTTGGCTATGTTGGAAGCGGTGTAGCTGAGGTGATAAGGCGGAAGCGAGAGGAGATCGCACGGAAATACGGCATCGCTCTAAAAATCGTCGGTGTCGCGGACCTGAACGGAATTTTTATCGACGAAGATGGACTGAATGAAGCGGATATACTCAAGCTTAGGACCGGCGAAAAGAACTGGGAAAAGCCCGAAGGTATGACGACGCTGGATCTCATAAAACAGGTGGAGCACGACGTTATGGTGGAGACAACGCCAACCAATGTGGTCACGGGAGAGCCGGGATTAACGCATATAATCTCCGCACTGGAGTCAGACCGGCATGTTGTTACCTCGAATAAGGGGCCACTCGCGTTAGAGTATACGCTGCTAACGGAACTTGCGGCGAGAAAGGGGAAGGAACTGAAATTTGAAGCCTCGGTGGGTGGTGCTATGCCGATCATATCACTGGTGAGAGAGAATCTCGCAGGTAACGGAATACTCTCAATTCAGGGTATCTTGAATGGCACGTGTAACTATATCCTCACGCGAATGGCAGAAGAGGGACTGCCCTATGAGCATGTGCTCAAAGAGGCGAAGGAGCTCGGCATTGCAGAGGCCGATCCTTCGAAAGACGTTGAAGGTATAGATACCGCAGTGAAGCTTGTCATCTTAGCAAATTCCATTTTTGATATGAGTGCAACGTATAAAGATGTAGAGGTAACGGGCATCACGGATATAACCTCTGATGCATTAAAGCTGGCTGACGATGCTGGGTACGTGATAAAATTAATTGGCGAGGTCAACGGGGAGGGCCGCTTGAAAGTAAGACCTCGGTTGGTACCGAAAGACGACCCCCTCAATGTCGGTGGTACCCTAAATGTTGCCACCGTAAAAACGGATTTGGCTGGTGATATCACGGTCATTGGAAAAGGTGCGGGGCCTATCGAGGCGGCAAGTGCTATCCTCTCTGATCTCATCAGTATTTACAATGCCTCAAGAAACGTTTTATAAGTGGGGGCGTGTGGGGTAAAGCAAAATCGAAAAGTCAGATACCGTGCTTTTTTCCTCTTCGTGAGCTCAAGAATTCGGATACTTTTAGTTATAGTGCATAACGTTGAGTATAACTATGCACTGTGCTCTGTCACAATCATTATGATATTAAGCGATGACAAGCGGAAAAAAAGGGAGCAGAAATTCTGGAACCGACCGCAACAATCTTTGACTCGTGGATCGAAAAGTTTTTCGAGGATCAATATAACATTTTCAGATCCAAAACAGGTTTGTATGTTCAGCAGGCGAATAAAATGTTAGAGATCGGTACGGGTACGGGCGACATCACGCTTCGTATACCGCCTCACTGCCAGCAAGTAGTAGGAATTGATCTTGCCCTTGAGATGATCGCCATTGCCAATACAAAAAATCGGAGCTGAATTTTTAAAACGTCACTTTTTGGGTGGCGGATGCGTACAATCTGCCGTTTCCTGAATTCTCCTCTCCTATGACAAAGTGATCTGTTTTAATTCGCTGCAAACGATGAAGGAACCGCTCAGAGCGATTATCGAGGGCAGAAAAAAATCCTAAAGGTAATGGAGAGTTTAGCAGACGAACTCGTTTCACCCGAAATTCTCTCTGAAAATTTGTATTACGTTAAGAAGGGTCTACGATGAATATTCACGTCGGCTCCACCTAACCACACCTTTCACTTCAAAGAGATTGTCCCCTAACCGAACCGTTTTGCCCAAGAATGCGGGATTGTTGAGGATATCTTCCAGTTTAAACCTTTCCCATGTCCCTTTTTTCTCCATTTCTCAAGACCTCACTTCTCCTTCACCATCCTTTCTCCTATACGATAGGCATTACGGAAAGGCCTTTTATATAGTGAACCGATTAAAATATTGCCTGATTTGAGCAATAAACCCGTCTAAAGTAGTTTATCTTCCGCCATGTTTATTTGAAATACCGTTCTGTCTAAAATATCCCTCCCACGATCTCTTCCTGTCAGCCTCACTTCTGAGTCTATCGCATTTTTGTTTCTCGCTTTATTTCCCTTCACGCACCGAAGCGCATGGGAAAAACCGTAACGTTAATACTCATCGGGTTCTAACAGATAGAGGGTAGAGGTAAGCAATGGAAAAGGGAAAGGGGAAAATTTTGATCGCACTAACGCCATCCGAATCGAAGCGGCTCATTGCAAAGGGTGTAAAGAGTCTTGAAGAAGTACAGCGTGCACTGAAGCAGGGAACCGTTATTATAGGGCTAGGAACGACGAACGCTTATGTTGCCGAGGAGATTTTGAATGACATTCCAGGATCGGAAACAATTAAGAAGCAGAGATACGCCGCGGGTATCATAACTGATCGAGGTACGTGCGTTATCCCAAAGGGAGACCGGGTAAAAGAGGTGATCGTCAAGAACGGAAAACTAAGCGACGAGGGCATCGAAACTGCGATCGAGAATCTATCAGCGGACGACGTGTTCATCAAGGGGGCAAATGCGTTGGATGCGTCTGGAACCGCCGGGATACTCATGGCAAATCCGATCGGTGGCACGATAGGCACTGCACTGGGGACCGTTATGGCGAGGGGCGTTCGTTTCATCATACCGGTCGGTATTGAGAAAACAATACCTTATTCTATTACCGAAGCTGCGAAGCGCGTGGGAATCGAAACTTTTTACAAATCCTTGGGGTGGTCAGTGGGGCTGATGCCCGTTCATGGCACGGTAATCACTGAGATTGAAGCGTTAAAGATATTTGGGGCCGAGGATGCGTTTCCCATCGGTGCCGGTGGTGTTGACGGCGGAGAGGGCTCTGTGGTTATCTGCGTTGAAGGGGGTGTTGAGAAGCTTGATGAATTGATGACGCTGATAACACAAATAAAGGGTGAACTGCCGGTCAAAGTGGTGAGCAAGGATTGTAAGTAACGCCAGAAAAATTTTTAATAGTGGATTTTAAACATTAAAGCATGGAGAAAAGAAAGCGCCCTCCGATTTTTGACTTGGTGGAGTGGTATATGGGGCGGATTTTAGAGGAAACGGGGAAACTCCCGGCACCCTCAGAGGATGAACTCGCGAGATTGATGAGAAGGGAGCCGGAAGACCTCGACGATTGGCTCAAAGGCCCGTTTGAAGAGATGATGAGGAAGTTGGAAGAAGAGATGCCCGAGGAGTCACAGGGGTTTATCAGGGACGAGGAGACGCCCGAGGGCAAACTTAAAAGATACGGCCCCTTCATCTATGGATTTTCCTATACCAAGGAGTCCGGGAAAGAGCCGGAGATAAAGGAATTTGGAAATATTAAGCCTGCTTATCGAGGACTAGAACCGGTTCCAAATGGCGAGCGCGAACCGCTGATCGATGTGATTGAACGAAATGATGCGTATGAAGTCGTCGCTGAATTGTCCGGTGTCGAGAAGAAGGATATAAAAATACATGCAACTGAGGACTCTCTGGAAATAAAAACTGAAGGTGGGATGAAATTCTTCAAGGAAGTGCCCTTTGAGACACCTGTAAAGCCCGAAACGGCAACGGCAACGTACAAAAACGGTGTGCTCAGTGTGCGGATTCAAAAGAAAGAGAACGAGAAGAAGCGAACTGCTATACCGTTGGACTGAGTGAAGGGTTGTATAGAATTTTAGATTGAGAGTGTTAGGTGTAAATCAACGAACTTTTTTTACCTGCTAAGCAGCATGAGGAGGCGTTCCCTGATTTCATTTGCCTCCATACTTGTTCGTTTTCGTGGCCTCGCGATATCAATCTTCATGCACTCGATAATGCGGCCCGGTCTTGAGGACATCACGGCAACTCGGTCGCCGAGATACACCGCTTCATCAACGCTGTGGGTCACAAATAAAATTGTCTTCCTTTTTTGCTTCCAGATCTCTAACAGCTCTTCCTGTAATGCATTTCTTGTCTGGGCATCGACGGAGCCAAACGGTTCGTCCATTAACAAGATAGAAGGATTGGTTGCAAGCGCGCGTGCAATCGCTACTCGCTGCTTCATGCCGCCTGAAAGCTCATAGGGGTAACTATTTTCAAAGCCCTTTAACCCCACAAGTTCGATATAGCCCTCGGCAATGTTTCGCTTATCCTGTAACTCAAGAATCTCCAAGCCGAATTCCACATTCTTCAACACCGTTTTCCAGGGGAAAAGCGAGTATTCCTGAAATACCATGCCTCTATCAGGAGACGGGCCGCTCACTTGCTCGCCATCCAGGATAATCTCGCCACTGGTTGGATAGTCTAAGCCTGCAATCATTCTCAACAAGGTCGTCTTGCCACAGCCCGACGGTCCGACGATACATAAAAATTCGCTCGGCTTCACTTCCAGGTTGATGTTCTCTAATGCCTTCCTCTGCCCGTTTTCAGCATCAAAGATCTTGGTAACGTTGCGAAGTTTGAGTCTGGGGGTCATCTTATTTCACTATGCCCTTCTTCCATCTAAATAGTTTGTCCTCCACGAAATGTCGAAACACGCGATCTAAAAATAAGGATATCACTCCTAATAGGAGCATATACGCAACCACAAAGTCCATCTGCTTCCAGAAGTAAAACTCATTGAAGAGCCGGTAGCCCAGGCCACTCGAGCTCACGCCGAACATCTCGGCGGCAACCAGCGACATCCATCCCACGCCCATGCCAACGCGCGTGCCGGTCGCGACCGATGGAAGTGCATACGGGAACGCTACGTATCGTATTAACTTCTTATTCCCAATGCAGCCTAACACTTTTCCCGTCTCTACTAACACCCGTGGTACATCTCTAAATCCTGTATAGCTGCCAATCAGGATCGGAAAGAATGCACCCAAAAATATGATAAAGCCTGCGGCATAATGCGTCAGATGAAACCATACAATCGCAAGGGGTATCCATGCGAGCGGTGGAATAGGTCTTAAGATTTCGATAATTGGATCGACTGCTTTGAACACATTCCTGAACCATCCCATACCGATCCCAAGCGGAACGGCAATGGAAAATGCCAAGGTCAAACCTATGCTAAAATGGAGGAGACTGACCGAAATATCGGGGACGATATCATGGCGAAGGAGATAAAAAGAAACAACAACCTCTGAAAATCGCGGCAAGAGTGCCGAATTATTGACGACGTATCGTGCTATAGATTCCCAGAGGATGATCGCTGTGACCAGCGGTGCTACCCAGATTCCTTTTTCTCGTATCGCTGCCCGTATCGCCATCGTTATCCCACTATCGCATCGTAGAAGCTGTGATCAAAGATATCCTCTTCACCAAGTAATTCTATCCCTTTTGTCTCGAATCGCTCTCTGTTTAATTCATAGATGACGCGTGCATATTCAAGCGAGCTCTCTACCTCGAGATGTGGGTCGTGAATCCACTGTGCATCAGTTATGCTCATAGAATGCTTAATCGTGGATGCATCAACGCCCTGCCACTTCGCGAATATCTCAGCAGCTTCATCTGGATGTTCTATCACGTACTCAGTCGCATTGATGTGCGTTTTGATTATCTGCGTGACGATTTCTGGGTGCTCGTTCATCATTTTCTCACTGGCAACCAGGCAACAACAGGCGTGATTAGGCCATATCTCGCCGGACCATTTCACAATTGTTCCCGTGCCCTCCTCTTCAATTATTGCCGGATGTGGACTGGGGACAAAGACCGCATCGACAGCCTTTGCTCCAATAGCTGAAGCGGCATCACTCGGTCCCATTGCTTTTATGTCGACATCCTTTTCAGGGTCTATGCCATTGTCGAGAAACCATTTCGTGAGAAGGATATGCTGTATCGAGCCTGGCGGGTAGGTTGCTATTTTCTTTCCTTTTAGGGCACCGAGACCCTCACGTTCATAGGCATCGGCGAGTTCAGGGCGGATAACGATCGCGGACCCTTGAGTCTGGGCGCCTGCAACGATCTTCGCATCCAGGCCTTCATACATTGCGGCAATAGGCGGTGCGGCCCCTGTATATGCTACGTCAAGATCTCCCGCGAGCATTGCAGTCATTTCCGGCGGTCCTGACGGGAACAAATGGAGCTCAACTTCCTCGATACCAAATTGACTCAGGTCCTCTTCCCACCATCCTTTCTCCGCTGCTACCATCGCGGCAAGCTGATGTATACTTGGTTGGTACCCCATGTTTATCGTCGTTTTCTCTTCTACGCACCCTGCGAGCATCAAAGCGGTTACAAGCGCTCCTAGTGCTATTATGCTTATTACGGTTCTTCTTTTCACGTTAATCCCTTCCTCTATTTTTAGGTATCCTGCCTTGCATTTTTTTATCCTTCGTTAGTTATCTATTGAATCGGTATTTAAATCCACCCTATTTTTGTCCATTAAATTGCCTTTTTGTATAATAACCGGCTCAAAAGAAACTGGCTTTTACACGATAAGCTAATGAGGTCATTGACGCAGGGCCTTTATAAATCTTCGTTTTATTTGCGCTGCTTTTAATGGTATATTTCCCACGTCAGCATTGCCGGGCTTGACGCGGACATGGAGAAATCGCGGACCTGCTTCTTCATACAGTCGTTCTAAAG
Organism: uncultured Halobacteria archaeon; assembly: GCA_964400255.1. Classification (GTDB taxonomy): domain Archaea; phylum Halobacteriota; class Syntropharchaeia; order Alkanophagales; family Methanospirareceae; genus JACGMN01. Next base: position 6,606 of record CAYNTR010000013.1, on the reverse strand, counting down.
CTGATCGCAGCTCGGCTTCTGTAGTAACCGTCATCGTGTTCTCTATGCCTGCACTGAGTGCCATCAGTTCCATATCCATGAACGGTGCCGGCTGGTCGCCGGTACTGCCCCACGTGCCGTTATCGAGGCAAATAATGGTAAGATTTTCGGGCTTCTGCTCTGCTACTATTGGTAGAATGTTACTCATCTGCAGACTGCCATCGCCATCGAGCACCATTGTCTCCCTCTTGGATTTCAACGAGACGCCGAATCCGATAGGTGAGGCTTGGCCCAGGCTGCCGAGCATGTAAAAATTCAGATCACGGTCTTTAGCGGCATACAGCTCCTTGCTCGGCACGCCTATGTTAGCGATAACCGCCTCTTCGGTCAGATATTGTGATATTACCTTTATCGCATCGTATCTGCTCAGTTCCGGCTTTGTACGTTCGCTGTTATAATCAACCGTGCGAGTCGTTTCGTGGTACGGGACCGTAGTCTCTGTTATTTCTTCTGTGTTTCCCCACGTTCTCGGCGAGATGAGCGCGATATGCGGTCGTTCATTATCGAACGCGTCTTGAATAACGTCTTCTACTAAGCCTATCTGTGATGTGTCCTCTAGTATCGTGTAGTCCAGTTCTAACGCATCTAAAAGTTTGGGCAGCGCCTTCCCCAGTGGAACCTGCGCCTCGATATTCTCCTCGTAAACACCACGCCAGCTCGCTAGTATCGGTAACGGCAGCCTGTACGTAACGGTAAGCGACATGAGGGCATTTATCAAAGTACCTAACCCGGTGCTCTGGATAAGCATGAGCGGCTTGCCACCTGCGAGAAAAGCGCCTGCGGAGATCCCAACACCATTTTCTTCCCTGTTCAATCCAACATGAACAAATGCTCGATCGTGCGCAGCAAGCTGTAACAACACACTTAGTTTCTCACAGGGCAGCGTCGTGACAACGTCTATGTTGTTCCGCTTCAGTATTTCGAGTACTGCGCGCTCGGGTTCGTGCATTGGTGCTCTGTTCACTCCACTCACAAGTGTAATAACTATTATGATGGCTCTTACAGTTATTGAAGCTTATGAAACCTCAGGAATTCGAGTGCGCTTAACGTATCGAGCGTATCTGAAGTTTGCCCGAAGGCACGAAGTGCCGTAGCCAGATACCCGCTTGTTATCTGATGTGGAGGCATCGTCTCGATATTGGTATCGTTCATTCTAATCTTGTCTTTCCATATATTGCATTATTTCTTCAGACGATAACGAGTCTGGCTCAACTAACCTGTAATGTTTTTCAGAATTAATAAGCATTCCTTTCTCAGATGATTCAAAAGAGAATAAAGCAATCAAATCTTCCTCTATGAATTGTGCCGCAATTGGGATACATATTAAATTTGGATATTTTATTAAACACATCGCATAGTCTTGTTCTATTTGAACGATACCTAGCTGATCAGTACCACCTTTCGCCTGAATAGGTAATATGTAATGAATACCCTTTTTATCAAGGCCGACATATAACTCATCTGTCTCTATTTGTCCCATATCTGGAACTGTTGTTCTTAAATGGTTTTGTAATGAAAAACATGTTATGCCGGTGAAAATATCTATCAATCGATTATATCGGAGTTTTGCAAGTAAACCTTGCTCATCATTCAATGCATATTTCTTTATAATTCCTGGTGTTCCATCTGGTATCTTTGTCTCTGCAAGCATTTGATTAGGTGTTATTCTAGGAATGTTTGAAAGGGAAAACATATATTTTGCTCGACCTGCTGGTCGTATTATCCATTCTAAATTTTTTGGTGCACGATTAACAATTGATTCCGGTAATGATGCACGGTATCTAAAGCTATAAATCACATCTCCAAGGTTTTTTGGTAATTTCATATCTAATTCTTTTGCAGTTTGTATTAAATCATCTCTAATAAAAATGACTTCTTTATCTCCTTTTTTATACTTTTTAAAGAATATAGTCTCTATTAATCTGCTATATCGGTTTCTTGAGTTATTCATTTTTCATCCCATCCACCTTAGTAATACAATTTCTTCGTTCATATCTTTCTTTGTTGCTGTTGCATATCGAGTGCGAAAATGATCTATCCCAACCAATTCATATCCAATATTCATAGCAATATCTGCAATCAATTTTCCAGTAGGGATATAAACTTGAAGATAGGATGCTTGATCTCCAACAACGTAACCTAGCATAGCCCCTTTTTTTAATACTATTTTTTGATTTACCAGATGTCGAGCTATACCACCAAAATATAATTTAGTTACTTTATGGTACATTTTTTCAAAGCCTGATGTTTTTCCCATACTTATCCTTCGTTTTTCGATTTCATCGGCTATTTTTATAATTTCAGGATAATTGGCAATAAATTCATCATCACGATCATCTTTATAAACGTTTCTTGTGTTAGATCTCAATAATCCTCTTTTCAGGTTTCTAAGATCATCTTTATTTTTTATAAAACCTAGTAAAACTGATTCTAAGCGAGTTGTGCGTGTATAGTCTTTTTCATTAGGATAAGGCGGGGAAGTAAAAACAGCGTCTACGGATTCTTTAGGTAGATGATTCTTAATATCCCTCGAATCTGCGTGAATTATTCTCGATTCAGGTAAATTATAATTATCACAATTCATTAAATCGTTAACCATTACTTTGATTTCTTTGAGCCATGAAGTAACAATATCTACATCAACCTTCTTTTTTTTAGAAACACCTACTTCAGGTCCAAAGCGAAGATTGCTTGCGTATTTTACTGTCGCTGAGGCGAATGCTAGTAACTGATGATTCACGTAACAATCTGTATCTTTTCTAATTTCTGACAATAGAATTAAAGACTTATGTAGAGGAAGAGGACTAATTGAGTTAGTTATTAATAGGCGTTGTTGCTCTTCAGGAAGAGATAGTAATTCACGGGTCTCGTTCTCTTTAATCCTATCCTTTGCATTATCTGCAATTTCAAATGATTTTTCTTGTAACCCTTTCCAATCAATATCCCAATCTGTTTTTACTTTACTAGCAAAATAAGACATTGGATTAGATTCTATCCCAATTCCCCTGATTCCATTAAGCTTTGCTTCAATGATAGTTGTTCCTGTACCACAAAAAGGATCGAGGATTGTACATTCTTTATCTAAACTAAACTGTCTAATATATTTCCTGACAAGATGTGGGGGGAAAGATAATACAAACCTATACCAATTATGAAAAGCCTTATCACTATCTCCTATCTTATTTACATTGTTATTTGAATATGGTTCTATTTTTTCACCATATAAGGTTAGTTGAGACATGACAAATTTACCGCTAGATTTTTTTTTACGTTGTAATGACATAGCAGGTTATATATTTTCATGTGCCTCCATTTCATATAACTTCGTATATCCACAGTACTGCATATATCACTCCAACCTGGTATTATATCCACAGTATTGCGTCTATACCCCCTCTGGATGAACTTCTTATCTCACCGATTATCCTTCCTCTCATCCTTTCACAACGCCTCCTCACTCTTTCTCAAACAACCTGTCCAACGGACTTTTTATCTTACCTATATCCTTGTTACTCACCGAATATATGTCTTTCGCATCTCAGAACTTTATGCTGATAGCACTATTTTATCACGTTACAAAGCCCTAACGAATTCCCTCAGCTCTCGTTCAACATCGTCTAACGCCACGTGCTCAGCGGGTTGCAGTTCCATCCGCTTTTCTATTTGATAGAACGTATAATCTTCCTTCAACCGCTTGTAACCGCCGCCGGTGATATTCAGCAAAATCTTGTCCTCCCTTTTAACGACGCCGTCATCAACAGCTTTTAGTAACGAAGCAACCGCTACGGATGCTGCAGGATCCAGATCAATCCCCTCCTCGCCCTCGAACAGCTTCTCTGCTTTCCTGGCCTCGTCGTTGGTTATCCCGTACATCGTACCGTTTGTGCTCGAAAGCATGTCATAGACACCGCCCGTGATGGAATACGGTGGGTTCCGCGTGGAAAGCACGTCTGCATAAATATTCTTTATCGCAGCTTCAGCATCGTGCATGTCTTTATCTGCGATTAGCTCTGCACGACCAGCCTGCCATGCACTGACCATGGGCGCAAACGGGAGATTCTGAGCGATAACAATCCTCGGCATCTTTGCGCCGAATCGACCATCTCCAATGAGCCTGCTAAACGCTTCCCAGGCGGCTATCGCGCCGGTGCCACTGCCAACTGCCTGGAAGTAATAATCGGGCAGACCGTTCATCGAGAATGCAGCTTCAAGCTCAACCACACCCATGCCATCCCTTCGTGCCACATTTTTTACACCGCCTTCTTCTATCAGTCCGTCCAGCTTCGCTATCTTTTTACCGATTGCAATCGCATCTGAATAATCGCCGTCCACGGCGATTAAGAAGATGCTGTCGTGTTTTTTCGTAGTCGTCCACATCCGCTGGAGAGAACTTTTTGGTACTACTGCGACAACAGGCATGCCCGTCGCGGAAGAGACCTCTGCAAAAGCTCGTGAGGTATTGCCTGCTGAAGCCACAACAACAATCTTTCCACCTGATTTCTCTTTAACACGCTGTAACGTCGGCAGCGCTTCTAGCTCCTTGAAGGTGCAGGTCTTCATAAACGCCCCTTTCTCAGGCCAGTAACCGCTGAACCCGAGATACAAATTTTTCAGCCCGAGTTCTTTCCCCAATCCTTCGCTTTTGTAGGTAATCGGACTCGAGTTCGTCGGTAACGCTTCTTCCACGGGCAACCAGTCGATATAGTTGAACATGCCCTGTCCTGATAGTTTCCGTAGCTGCTTTCTGCTGTAAACCGTTCGTAACAACGAATCGTGACCTTCCGGGCACGTATTTGTATAGCTGTCCGAAATTACTTCGCGACCTTCAAAACATTCCAAGTGATATTTCTCAGTTCCCATCCTCTATTACCCCTCGCGTTAAACGTTAAACCGTGCTACCGGTTCAGAAATTGTAAAATCACCATCAGAAATCTGTCTCTTCAGCAGTTCGGCTAATTTCGATGCTCTTTTTCTGTCTGACTGCCGCAAGGTCACGGGAATCATCTTTCCCGAAAGAGTCACAACGCCGAGATTACATTTAAAAGCTCCTTCCTTGCATAAATGCACGCAGACACCGCAGTTGCAGCATAAAACTTCGTCCCTTTCCTTAGCCTGAGCATCAAATGCATCGGTCGGGCACAAGCTCGCAATCTGACACTCCTCGCATTCGATACAGTTTGAACGATCGAACCGCACGGAAAAGTCACGCCATACATCCGCATAGGTTATTTCACCCACCGGGAGTCTGTCCTGGACGTCCAAAACGCCCAGCTTTATCTCCGCATCCAGCTTCTTGACAGTTTCCAGCACGTGCTCGTTCACTATCGGGATAGGCACAGCCCAGGAAGTCCATATCTCCGGCCCGGCGGAAGTACGAAAGCCACCGAGGTACTCGGGGAGCATCCCGTGCATATCAGCAATACCCATCAAATTCGGCTTTTCCGCAGAACTCCGTGTTCCTTCCCCGATAACAAAACCCTCCGTTCCATTCATCAAGATTTTCGTGCCCACGCCAATTGTCTCCAAAAACGGATCTTTTTCCAATGGGTTCAACTCGCCACAGCCTGAGAACGTCAGTTCCTTACAAGCTCCTTTAAATCGGCCCACTGAAAATATCGAAGTTACTTCGTTCTCATGCGCATTGACAAATGCAAAGTAGTTCTTAAACGCATTTCTCGTGCTACACAGTCTCGCAAACGGGATTTCATCGAGGGTCGTTGTAGTATGTATCCTGCGGCCTTCAACAGTTTCGACAACGACTTCTATCTCCTCATGTGCAACTAGCGCTCTGAAAAGATGCCCACCTCCGTAGCGATTATCCCTGCGAGAGGGGCCATACACAATCATATCAACGATACCAAGCCGCTCGTTCGGGCACGGACCTACAAATGCCGGCACACCGTTCAGGAAGACCTTTGAGGCACGCTCAAACTCGTCTCGCTCGGCAACTTGAAAGGAAAAAACAGCAAATGTTCCGCTCATCACGCCGCAGGTAGCGGAAGTAACAACATCTACCTCATCAAAACCTACATTCTCGCCATTCCGCACACCGTTGCAAAGCTCCTCGGCTGTCATTATCACCCCCGCCCCTCTTTCTAGTTTATCTGTTATCTCCGCTATTGTTCGGCTCTTCCCCATTTTATCCTCTCTTATTCTATAGAATGTCAAACGCTTCCAAAATAAGTTCGAGAGGTTTTGAGTGTGTTTGTATTCCCACAACCCTGTAGGGGTCTGCACCCAGAGCTAGGGCGATAAGTTGTGCATAATTTATGATAGGCAGCTCAATTTCCTCACCACTTTCTTTTTCAATGAGCTCTTGATTTCTGTCGAGTGTTATTTGGCAGCCCGGACACGCCACGAGAAGAAGATCAGCTCCAGCCTCTTTAACAGAAATAAGCTTTCTTCGGGCTATTTCTCTGGAGAGAGCCCTTCGTCCTTGCTCTATCGTATGACCAAAGCCCATGCCACAGCATAAGCACTTTTCCGCATAGTCCAGAGGTTCCGCTCCAGTAACCAGTACTTCCGAAACCATAGGGTTCCGAACACCAGACCCTCAACTTAGTATCG
>CAYNTR010000012.1:26636-30850 GCA_964400255.1 uncultured Halobacteria archaeon | reverse complement strand
AAGAGATGTTGGACAACCATTTAGACGTGTATCAGTGCTACAACAACCTGATCAGAGTTAATTCTGCGTTGACGATAAAAACAGAGAAGGGTGAGAAGAACATAGAAAGAATACCGTGCATGGTTGAGGGCATCACCGATCACATTTGGAGAGGGAAGGAATTATTGATGTCCAAAGCAAGCCACGAAATTTAGGACATTACCCAAAATTCATTAAATCTACAACACCAATTCAGAATTGATGTTACGGTATTCAAAATGTAAAACAGCGTGAGAGGATGAGAACTCCAAAGTTTGGCAGATCGGCATAATGGGTATTGCTCACTGGGAAGATCGAATAAATTTTAAGCTAAGCCACGTTAATTGGTTTTATGGGACTAGCAGATCGTGACTACATGAAGGGGGTATCAAAATAAACCGAAGAGATCAAAGGCGGTATAGGAAATCTCACAAAGATCGGAAGACGCCTTCGTACAGGGTTTACAAATTCAGGAGATTCATTTTGGAAATAAAAGATAAATTAAGGCGGTCATTCCGTAAATAGGGCTCTAAGAAATGAAAGAAGAAGACTCGGAGGAACAAGTCTGCCCCTTTTGTGGATTCCGCCGTAAAAATTTTGCGGAATTATCAGATCATATCACAACGTTTCACATGATTGTTGAAGAGCAAAGAGCAAAGGAAAGTCTCTCTTCAACACCCAAACGGAGGGGTGTTATTGATTTAACAAGAACTCCGGAAGAAAAGAAGAAACAAAAATCTCGTACAAAAAGACCTAAGTCACGTTTAAGACAATGGTTCGTAAAAGGGAAAGCAGATCGTGACTACAAGAAAAAAGGATTCAGCAGTTCCCGTTTCTACAATGCCAGCTCGACACCGAAAAGATCGAAATCACGTTTCACTCAAAAATATTACGATTTCAAACGATGGTTTTTCAAAAAAAGACATCCGTATAGCCGACTTCGCTTGGGTGACCTTGTCCTTAATCTTGGTTTAGTAATAGGATTGATTTTAGCCCTTTTTATCGTGCTGAGTTATTTTGAGGTTTTAAGTGGCTTAGGATTTTGGTTTATAGGGTTAGGCACAGTAATCTCGCTTTTGTTGCTGTATTTCATTGCTAAATATTTCTATAAAGCTCTTATTAATTTAAAGTACGGTATCCGGGGATTGACAAATGGAGCAAAACTCATTTTGGTCATCCTCCTAATTGTGGGTTTATGGCAAGTGAATCTGGTTCATCCCGATATCAACACTTCGGAGAGCGCGATTGATATTACCAGTTTTTTCAACATTACTCCAATTCAAGAAGCGGTAAGTAATTTTACTGAAAACATAACTGAGGAAACACTTGCTCCAATTGAACCGACGCAAGAAAGCTTAGAAGCGTGCGAGAAACTTATTTTTGAAAAGACGAATGCAGAAAGGAAGGCACATGGTTTAAATGAGTTGACTTGGGATCCGAGTCTTGCTAATATAGCACGTGAACATAGCATGGACATGGCTCAAAATGATTTCTTTAGTCATGAAAACCTAAAAGGTGAAGATCCGACTATGAGAGCAATAAGACACGGATACAACGTTCGTAAAGAACTGGGTGGTGGCTGGTATTCCGAAGGAATTGCTGAAAATATTGGTGACATGCCAACGGGCAATGTTATTGGAATTGGCTATGTTTCACATGACCCCGATAGTATTGCTACGGCTCAAGTTCAGTCTTGGATGGGTAGTCCCGGACATAGAGCAAACATTTTGGATCCACAAATATGATAGGATTGGTGTAGGTGTTGCTTATGATGGTTTTTATTATCTGTCCACACAGGATTTTTACTGACACCTATAGAGAAAAATCAACAAACCTTTGATTAGGATAAGATTTTGGGAAAATGGCGGTAAAAAAGGAACCCACCCCCATATTCTCCAGGACGGATGCTAAGCTACACGATTATGCTACCTCTTTACCGGCATCTATTTTTCTTATTTTTGCTAAATTTTCTTAATATCCCTCTATCAGGTATTTCTGATAAGACTCTAAGGGTTTTGGTGTGTTGCTTTTAACAATCCGCAAGCATTCTAAAGCTTTTGCAATAGATCCCTACTCTTGTTCAGTCAACGTTTCCGAGAAGCGGACAAAGAGATTATATAACAGCGCTTCAGCTACGGTTAAATCGATCTGTAACTGCATATCAGATAAATCTTCACTTCCCTCACTCATTTTTATCACCTAAGAGATAACATTTGCTGTAGATAAGATTAACGTAAAGGAATAATTGAAAAGACAAAAAAATTGAGTACTTTTTTGTTCTACTTGAAATACTTTCCCGATTTCCAGCGGCTCTCCTTTAACATTGGATCGCGCTTCTGCCTTGCCCTTGAATTCCCGGGAATCCGCCTCCTACCGAGCTATGGGAATGCCAACCTTTGGCCGAATCGTCAAAGCAGCCTCATTATGCTTTACGGCTCCAACAGCTCAAATCCCGTTTGTTCGTCGAACGCACGATATGCCGTTGTATCAATCAATTCAAACAGGATAACTTCCATGACCTGCCATACTTTCACACCGCGGCGCACGCAGCCCGTTATCGTTTCGTCCTTTCTGCCACTGGCGATGTGCATGTGCAACACCGGGTTGTTATCTTTGTCAGGGAATATGGTGCCAACGCCGGCGATTTCATGAACGTCGTCCAATATGTGCTCCATCGGTATAACAGGTTTACTTCTACCATCTTCAGGGCCCACTACAAGTTTACTGCCTCCGTCTGCACCGCCAACCGCAATGACGGCTGCTGCTTTTACGGAGTGATCGAGAGCAAATGCTTCGATCGTTTCATGCAGGACTTCGCCGTCTTCCAATCGTAGGATAAACGTGCGGCCTTGGTGAGCTTGGGAGTATTTCATTTGGTAGATAATCTATGAAGCCCTTATTAGAAGTTAAATATTCTGGAAACAGAGAATGCTTAAAAAGAACTAAAAGCACTTGTGGAGAAACAAAAGCTGATATTTTTAGGGACTAAAGGAAGAAGCTGAAAAGCCCACGTTATATGATTCGAAAGATATTGGGATGATTCTTTATGCAGTACCCAAAGGATGCCTTCACACTATTACATGATCTGGTTTAGTGCTGCGATCAAGCCGCCCATGAAAATCCCAATGCGAGGTAAATAGTAACAAAGTTCGCCCACTACTGGTTTATTATAAATTGAAGGACCGCCATCCTTACTTTCGTAAACCAACCAAATGCTGAAAATAGCAATCAGTGAGTAAACAAGAACTAATACCGCTTTGTCAAGGCCAAATAGGAAGATTTCATCAGGAAGAAGGAAATAGAAACCCCACAAACTGGAAATCCAACCTGAAATAGCTCCGCCTCTAATTCTCGAGAAATCCTTCTTATTAGTGACCCATAAGTATAGCCCTCCGTTTAAGATCAAAGTACTAAGCGCCACCAAGTCAATTGAATCCATACTCTAAAAAATACTCTCATTGCTTATATATTTATGCATTTATAGTCTTCTATGCTCAAGAGGAGGATATGAAGTACTTGCGTTTGCCCCGAACTGTAGCGGGCATTTTTTCCATGCTGAGTGCGCTCTAAAACACGGTGGTCGGTTAATAACGCTCGATCTTTAACCTCTCCTCTGCGAGAGGAGAGCCGCGTAGCGAAGCAAGATACGCACTGTTATCGCAGGTGCATAGTTATTGCCGAAGGATAGCTATGATCCGCTCAAGGATCTGATCAATCGATTCAGGTTTAAGATGTCCAACTCGATACAGGATGATGTGACGGTCTGCGGTAAATATGCGGTTTGGCCGCACATTACTCTTTTGCCTGAGCGTTCCGGTTTCAAAATCATGGTCATCAATTGAAACGGCGTAGCTGTCTCGAATAGTCTGGCTCGTTATCTGGCAAAGGATCAAATCCTCGCCTTCCAACTTTGCTATCACCAAAGCCGGTCGTCTTTTAGCTTGGGTTAGATCCGAGAAGGGAAACGGGACAACTACAACATCTCCTTTTACAAATCTTTCCATGCCTCATCCTCTTCAGGTGTGAGCCAATCCTTTTTGAGAGATGTTTCACTTGCCAGCGCCAACTCCATCTTTTGTTCCACCGTCTTCGTCTCCAAAAAACGTATAAAATCCAGTATCTCTACGAGATAGGATTCAGGAATATTTTCTATTTTCTTGAAGATTACTTCTTTTACTTCCATTTTTCCGCATCTC
>CAYNTR010000012.1:0-26626 GCA_964400255.1 uncultured Halobacteria archaeon | reverse complement strand
TCTCTACTGTTATTTTACAATTTTGCAATTAAAAGGCATTTTATCTCTTCACTTCACTTTCCCGAAGGACACATTGCAAATGTTTAAGCACGCTTCCGCACATAGCGGCCTGTCAGATAGGTTGCTAAGAAAATCAAACCAAACGGAATCCACGTTCCCAGAGGACTCGCAAACATTTCAAAACTTCTTTGAATGAGAAGCGCAACCACGAAGAAATCGACGGCAATGACAAAAGCAACGAATATCGTGGCAGTTTGCAAGGGCGTGGTGTAATTGAACCACGTGAAGTAAACGAACGATATCCCTACAAAGATGAGGGGTGCACCAATGGCATGAATGATAACCGCGTTTCCTTCTGACGTAACGGCCATCCCAATACCCATCGTCGCACCGCACAGCGCCCAACCTATGAATGCATGTACCAAGATAATAAAGAGTTCCTTAAAGGCTAGTTTCTTCATCGTATGTTCTAATGCGCTTTTTACTAAATATCTTACGGATTTCCAAGTGCCAAAACCGCAATTTAGGATTTCCTCATACGATTGAATTGCGCATTCCGTGTTTCGTGCATAACCTTTTCACCGTTTTGGTGAGCTTGTCACTGTACTCCTTGTTCGGGTAAAAGAATACCCTGTACAAGCTCTTGTATTGAGGGACGAGTTCCGGATAATGCTTCTCGAGGAAGTTATAATAAAGTGTTTTGCAGTCGCTCGGCCCGTCACCGAACAGAGTTAAGCCGCCAACGAAGACGAAATCAGCACCGTATTCCTTTGCAGTTATTATCATCGTATCCAACTCCTCCTCAGAGTCCGAGAGATACGGTAGTACGGGAATAAAATTGACACCTGTTAAGAAGCCGTTATCCTTACATTCCTTCATAGTCTCCAGTCGTTCTTGAGGTCGTGGAGCGCCTGGTTCCACTATTCTCGCAAGCTCTTCATCGAGGGTGGAGATGGAGAACAAGATAATAACCCCTTTCTGAAGTTTCGCTCGTAGATCCACAGGTAGTATCGCCTTTTCATCGATCTTCTTCAATATATCAAGGTCTCTGAGGACGAGTGTTGACTTGGTCCCAATTTCAACAGGGAACCAATATCTGAGCATAATCGTGAGCAAGTCTCTTGTTAACTCTAATCCCTCCTTTACGGGTAGATACGCTTCAGTTGACGATCCTAATGCTATAATGCCATACTCCCCTTTCTTCGCACGTCGTGCTAATTGCTTCTCCAGGAGCTCTCGCGCATTGCTCTTAAGAGCTAACGTCTGACTCATGTTCGTCCCGTATTTACTGCCGCGAATATAGCAGTAGATGCAGTTGAATCCGCACCCGTAATAAGGGTTGATTGAGTAATCGCACAGGAACCACTCATCCCGCTTCTTCTGCTTGTTCAGAACTGACTTGCCTTCAACCGTTTTTACCATTTATTTGTTGTTCCTCACGAACGATCCATGTAAATCTTTTCTGATCTCTGAAGCAAGGAGCAAGGGTAATAAAGGATCCTGTCTCAAACGATTCTGCCATTCGTGCATTTTTAACCAAATGTCCTTTTTATTTAATTTCATGGTCTTCCTTCGATCCTGAGCTTGGAATAGGCAAGACCAGCCGTTACTTTCTCAGTAACGCGCACATAATCCTGAACTGCACGCTTATATCTCTCCAGGAGGGGTTTCTTACATATCTCTTTTACGTAGCCTTCAATCCGGTCTGCAAGCGATTTGTTCCCTGTAACGATGGCCTCCGCTTGCCACCCGGCCAGCATGGGTAATTTATTCCGCTTGGTTCTGCGGATCTTCTCGGTCACCTCCGCCCTCCATCTTTCTCGAGCCGTTTCCGATGGCTTTTGGGGCAAATCGTAATCGAGTATCCAACATGCACCTGCGTTATAGGTCTTTTCACCGATTATCAGTTGCCCGATTTTCGTCGCGAGGAGCTTGTAAATATTAATCCCGAGCTCTCGAGCATCGAAGACCTCTTTGTATTTCTCTACCATATCCTCTGCTAATTTTGCGGGATTGAGTGATAGTTTATCGCACACTTCGGGATATGCGAGCGCCACTCTCCCTAAACTTTGGGCAACGATCATGGCATATATCTCAGGATGACGCGATTTATCAACGATATCCCATTGCGGCCCCAGGAGATTGATTATCAGTTGCGAATGGACCTTACGGGGCCGGACTCCCGCGATAACACCCGCTTTGATCATAGAAAAGAGTTTCTTGCTCGTCGTCTCCTCCCGAGCAATAAAGGTTATCACCTTCACACCGATCTCGTCACCTGCTATCACCTTTACGCCGATCGACTCACCGAGCAGCTTCTGAGCTTGTGTTTCGATTTCCCGTATAAGGATTATTACATCCCTCAACTCTGCCAAACTCAACCCGGATTTTTGTAAAATGTGCTCGAGATACCGCTTCTCTGAGAAGGTGGTTATGAGCCGTTCATCTATCTGCCGGAATCGCTCAAACTCCCGATCGGAAATCTCTACCTTTGTCTCCTTACCTTTTCTCCTGAAGCTAAGGGGCCAGTTCACACTTAAAAATGAAACGCCCAAAACCTCGGGTATAGGTGTCGTGAAGAAGTCATGCTCCGATATGAGCACCAATAGAGATATCATTTTAATCATCTTTGAGAGTTCAGAGACTGCCAAGCGATCTCTCTTTTTGCACGCATGGGTTTATGACCTGGTGGCGCACTCTATCCTGCTCTCACCCTTCTTCCTGAAAGTTTGTCGAGCTAAAAGTAATCCCTCATCTCCCTTGCTAACGCTTCTGGTCGTTCGAGCACAACCGTCTGCTCAAGCATAAGGGGCATGTACCACGAATCGATACTGAGGTAATTGGGCCGTGGATTGGGTCGCGCAAGAATTTGGAGCCCTGGTGGAAAACCGTTATTTCCCGAGTCTAACCTGCCAGAGTAAATGATAAAATTAAATGCTGCAAACCCGTGGTCATAGTAATAGGTCAATATTGCTGATAACCCTTCAGCCAGACCGCTTACGTCCTCAGTGGTAACTGCCAAAAAGTTGGGTCTGCTTACAATGGCTCGTACCTCACAGAAACCCGTCGGTGCAAAGGGCGTATACCAATAAAGATTGTCTTTTCTCGCGATTTCCCTGCTCTTGTTGCCTTGCATCAGATCCAACCAAAAGTTCGAATGCTCGGTCCTCGCATACTGCGCGGACGATTCAATGAGCGCCCTGAGATGCTCAAAAGGATACTCTTGCATCGAAAGCTGCATATGATAATGCACGAGACTCGCACCTGCCGGTGGCAAATAATTGCCGCCGATTATGGGGTATAGGAGTTTGTCATTCTTCTTATACGCCTTCTTAATACACTCGAGTGCGGCGTTCAGGAACTTGTACAGCAGTTCGGGAGTGAACTCGTCGAGGTTGAGATAATGAAAGTCAGGTGACGTGATCACCGCTTCGAAATCCGTACGGGGAAAGAGATTTGGAAATACGTAGACGTCATCATATCTGAGCAGTTTATCTTCGATTTGTTCTGGAGGAAATTTCGCGGCGATGGCGTCGATGGTAGGGCGACAAAAAGGGCAGTTATCCTTTGAGTGTGCAACTATTTTTTGTAACCACTCCTCGTCGCGAACGCTGTAAAAATCAGTCCATTTCTCCTTCAAATGTGGACAAATGACCGAAACCCTTGCGGTCAATGGGTCCCAGCGATATTCGAGCTCGTAGCTCAGAGGGGTTCCTTCTGGGGTGAGAACCTCTACGGTTTTTAGGCCACGTTTGAACTCGATCGGCATGTGATCCACCTGATTTTTAAACGCAGCAATTTATTCCCGCCTTCGATTAAAGATTACCGTCTTTTTATTTATACCCCTTCGCTTTATTCCTAGTATGAACCTCATCTCGATCTTTGACCTCTCAACTGCGGAGATAGAATCGATTGTTAAAAGAGCCGAGGCGCTGAAACGAGAGCGAAACGAAGGTCGCAAAGTGAGAAACGACCTTGAAGGGCAGACCTTAGCACTGATCTTCGAGAAACCATCCACCCGGACTCGTGTATCCTTTGAGGTTGCCATGCGCGAATTGGGCGGAGAGGTGCTCACGCTCAATTGGAACGAGCTCCAATTAGGGCGCGGCGAGCGAGTACAAGAGACGGCAAAGGTGCTCTCCTCGTACGTCGATGCAGTGATGATTCGAGCTTACCAGCATAATACCGTGGAGGAGTTCGCGCAGCATGCTTCGATCCCGGTGATCAACGGCTTAACCGATTTTGAGCATCCTTGTCAGACCCTGGCTGATCTGATGACGATACATGAGTACAAAAAGACACTTAAGGGCGTTACCGTAACCTGGATCGGAGACGGGAATAACGTCTGCAATTCGCTTATCGGCGGCGCCGCACTTACTGGCATGAATATGCGTGTAGCCTGTCCGAAGGGCTACGAGCCTGCTGCTGAAATACAGGAAAAAGCAACGAGAATGGGGGGTCAAGTTTTCGTAACGGCCAATGCAGAAGAAGCGGCCGAGGATACCGATGTATTATACACCGATGTCTGGGTCTCTATGGGCGATGAAGCCGAGCGTGAGCAGCGCATGAAGGATTTACAACGGTATCAGCTCAACGAGGAGTTAGTGCGTTATGCAAAGGAAGACGCGCTCATAATGCACTGCATGCCGGTGCATATCGGCGAGGAAATGACCGAGGCAGTACTGAATTCCGCGAACTCCGTGATATTCGAGCAAGCGGAGAACAGACTGCATGCACAAAAAGCGCTCCTATTACAATTGTTAACATAATGGTGTGCTAACATTCACATTTGTCCAGTATCCTCAGGACTTTTCGAACTTTTTCTAAACTATATTTTAAGAGACTCCCTCATTTAGAATATCCAGAATAAAAAAACTAAAAATGGGCGAACCAGAAGCAGAGGAGGAGTTTCCTTTTGATATAAACCCGATGTATGAGGGTGAACGGATACGGAAAGCAGGGATGTACGTGGAGTTAGGGGGGCAAACTAAGCCCGGATTCGAACTGGTGCTCTTTGAACCCGATCCCGAGATGGTAAATGATGGCGCGGTTACCCTCATAGGGCCTGACCTGGATGAGATGGAGGAGGGCGGTGCGTATGCCTATGCAATGATCTACAAAGTCTACGGCGAGCAGATCGAAAAAGACCTCGAGGCGGTTATCGAGCGACGGAATCATGAGTACCAAGGTTATATACAGGGCTATATGCACCTCAACCAACGGTCTGAAATTTGGGTGCGGATAAGCAAAGAAGCGGTCAAGAAGGGGTTGAAATCATTGAAGCAAATCGCGAGAGCGACAATAATGCTCTTCAAGGCAGAGCTTCCGTTTATCGAGAAGATGGAAGCGACGTATATCACTGATGAGGCCGAAGTAGTAAGTCGATTGGAGGATGCGAACAGGATATACGAAGCGAGGGATCTGAAAGTCCGCGGCCTTCACGATGAGGATGTGGACGAATTTTATCAGTGCACGCTCTGTCAGTCATTTGCGCCGACAAACGTGTGCGTGGTGTCTCCTGATAGAACCGCGCTGTGCGGGGCAATGAACTGGTTTGATTCGCGGGCTGCTGCGCGTGTCGATCCAGAGGGGCCGAATGCTCCGATTCTAAAAGGCGAGTGCATAGACGCGATAGGGGGGGAATATACTGGCGTAGATGAAGCTGCGGTGAGGCTCTCAGGAGGCGAGTATGATGCGATCAAACTGCATTCATTCTTTGCGCGACCACATACGAGCTGCGGTTGTTTTGAAGTTGCCGGATTTTATATACCAGAAGTTGACGGGATAGGCTGGGTGCATCGGGGCTCGAAAGTTTCCGATACGCCGATAGGCCTACCATTCTCCACCATTGCGAGTTCCGTAGGTGGCGGGAAGCAGGTAGAAGGGTTCCTTGGCATTGGGATCCAATACTTCTACAGCCCAAAATTCATACAATATGATGGTGGCTGGCGTCGTGTGGTCTGGATGCCGTCTGATTTAAAAGAACGCGTGCGGGATGCGATTCCTGAAGCGATGTGGGATAAGATCGCGACCGAGCAGGACGTGAAAAATATCGACGAACTTCGCGAATTCTTAAAGAAAGTGGAGCATCCTGTTGTGGAGGGGGTCGTCAGGGAGGTTGATGGCACAAAAATAACGGGAGGATGGACAGTAGAAGCGGCAGAAGTGGCTTTACCTGCTGATGGGGAAGAAGCCGTTGCCGATACAGCGGGAACTCTTACGCGGGTTCCTGTGTCGCAGCTGATGACTTTTGGAGGGCAGTCCCCGATAACGATTAAACTGAAAGATGCTAATATTCGTATTGGAAAACTCATCATAAAGAGGAAAGAGGAGAAGTAAGGCAATAATTTATTTGTAAGAACGGCGTTGGTTTTAAAAATAATGGCTACGAGGTGAGGACGATTTCTGCGGATATACAAGATTTACTGGCACAGTACAAGAAGCTGATAAATGAACATTTAGGAACCTTCTTTGATAAGAAGATCGAGGAAGCCGCTCGGATCTCAGGCTATACGCAAGAAATTGTCGTCGGCGTAAAGGAGTATACTCTGCGTGGCGGGAAACGACTCAGGCCGATCTTCTGCATTTACGGCTATAAGTGCTTAAGCGATATGGACATTGAAGCGATTATCAAAGCGTCCACGTCGCTCGAACTTATGCAGAGCTATCTCTTAATTCATGACGATATTATGGACGAAGACGAACTCCGGCGCGGTAGCCTGACGTTTCATATCATTTGTAAAAAACTGTGTGAACGTCGCTTTGGGGAGAATAAGTCCCTCAAGTTTGGTGAAAATATAGCGATTGTGGCGGGTGATTTGTTAGAGGCATACGGTGAAGAGATCTTAGCCACCTCTCCGTTTAAAAGCGAGAACGTCAACAAGGCCTTGGCCGCGTATGCGGCAATCGTGAAAAACGTGGGCTATGGCCAGATTTTAGATATAACCGCTGAGCGGGAAGGGGGTTTTGACGAGGAGGAAATTCTGGCGATCCATAAACTCAAGACGGCGAGTTATACCATCGAAGGGCCGCTTCACATTGGTGCGCTCTTAGCAGGGGCGATCGAAGCGGATTTACAGATTCTGAGCGACTATGGCATTCCCTTAGGCTTAGCATTCCAGATTCAGGACGACATACTGGGACTGTTTGGCTCCGAGGAAAAGACGGGCAAACCTGTGGTCTCTGATGTTCGCGAAGGTAAAAAGACCCTGTTAATCTTGCATGCACTGGAGAACTGCACGGACAAAGAAAGAGAACTTATCCTCAGCGCATTGGGCAACGAAGATGTTACCCTGAAGGAGATTGGTAGAATTAGAGCGATTGTGCGTAAAACGGGCTCGCTTGACTATTCAAAGCAGTTGGTTGCAGAGATGACCGCTCAAGCGGTTCAGGCTATTCAACAATCTGATTTCAGATCAGAAGCGAAAGAGTTTCTTATTAACATCGCTGATTTTATCGGGAATAGAGAGTATTAGCGGAGAATTTTGTTTAAGGCACCTCTTTTAAATGTTAACTGGTGCATAGCGCTAGCAACAAGCGCTATGGGCTCCCTTCGGCCTTTAAATAGTGGTGATTGCCGAGAGGAAAGCAGTAACTAGAACTGTATTTTACCCCTAGCTAAGTATGTAGTCAAAAGCAAGCTTAACGATTATAACCTAAAAACTTTTTAAGCATAATGACTAATAGTGAGCTAGGGGGGTGAGATAAGATAAAATGAAGACGAAAGTAATAAGCATTGTACTGGCCGCAATTATACTCGCGTCGGTCTTCGTTGCGATGGTACCGGTGACAAGCGCAGATTCCAGAACGATTATTTTTGGTAATCTCGCAATGATAGTTCAGGGCACTAAGCAGGTCAATCTTTTAGGGTTCATTGGAGCAGCAAGCGCTACATTAGTAGGAGCTACGGGAACCAACATAGAAGGCGAGACGCATAGTATAGCGGACACGTCAAATTTCAACGTCCCTACAACATGGTCCGAGGGGCTATATTCAGTCCAAGGGACGGCCCTGACCGGGTATGGTCAAAAGCCAACAATTACCACTGCGGTATATCTCACGGATGAAACAATGGTTACAGGGGGATCAATAGTAGAGGGTCAGCCCTTTTATGTAAGAGTGAGTACTAATTTTGGCTATGTCCTTGGGAATGATGAATATCCAATGACGCTATCATTGACGGTGATAAATCCCGATGGAGCGCAGATAACAGCAGACGCAAACGGAGTATTATCTTTCACAAGAACTGATGTGGACACGGATACTGTAAGATTCCCGGCTACTGGTACGTACATCTTAACGAGGTTGGTGTATATACAATAACCGCGAAAACTTCTTCACCTGGTATAGCGGCCAACTCTTTCCTCGAAATAGCCGCTTCTGAGGTAACGCTCGAAATTGCTATGGAAACAGTGACAATAGATGTCGAGCCAGCTGAAGTCATGAAGGGGAAGGCGGTAATTGTAAAAGGCACTGGGAAGTTAAAGACATACTATAACCTCTTTGTGGATGCAGGAGGTGGACTCTTCAAATCTGGTATAAAAGATGTGGATATAGGGAAGTACCAGGATTTGAATGGCGTTTTGCAAAATGCGCCTGACAATAGCTATACACGCGTGAAAAACGATGCAGCAGGAAGTTTCAGAGCTGAAATCCGTACCACTGGTATGGAAACAGGATTATACATCGTGTACGTGGTTAAAACCACCGAAAACGCTCCAGCTACGCCACCTACCATTGCCAGCGCAGAGGACGAGGTTTATTACAGGATAACAGAACTAAAAGTCACACTTGAAACTGATAAGGTAAGCTATGTCGTTGGAGAAGACGTTACGATCTCCGGAACTTCTCCTACGGGAGACTATATAATTATTGCTATAGATGAAGAAGTCGTGAAGTACGAGCGGATAAAAGCGGACAAGACCTACGAATATAAATGGACGGATAGAGAGACGAAAATACCCAGCACATACAAAATTGGGGTCTGGAACTATCCACATACGGTGGGTGGAGCGGCACCAAGGCGATTGGCACAACATAACCTTTAACAAGACATTCATGCTCTACGAAAACGAAAGTTACAACTACATCATACGCACAGGTTCCTATCCGCAGATCATCCATGAACGAGAGTGGAATGCAACCGGGGGGCGATCACATGCACCGAGTTCATTGATTCGAATGGTAAGAGATAATGTACTTGGATCCCTGCTATCAAACTTTGGGCAAAATAAAAAAGTTTCTTTGAGTCACACTATTCGAAAAAAATTGGGCCTGGAAGGTTTGTAAGGAGGGCCTGGCTCCTTATTGAGTTGGCAAATAGGCCTAACCCCTTAATGAACGCCGTGCTTTTTCCTTGCAATAGAATAGTCATTAGATATACTCAGTTAATTTCACAAACTCCTCCGGCCGTAACTCCTCCGGTCGCTTCTCTAATTCCGCAAGCCCCACACTTTCAGGGAAACTCGCCTTAAATATCTTCTTCAGCTTCTTCCGCCTGTGATCAAACGCTGTGGTCACGAACTCAAAGAACTTCTTCTTGTCCTCTACTATGCGCTCTTTCTCCGTCAACCGCACGATCACGGTCTTCACAGGCGACGCGGGATAAAACGCATCACGGTGGACAACCTCGAGAAGTTCAATGTCTGCAAGGGCCTGCGCGATCACAGACAAGCGACCATAAAGCTTCGATCGGGGAGGTGCCGTCAGCTTCTGCGCAAATTCTTTCTGATATAAGAGGACCGCAAGCCCGAATCCCGCCTTATAGAGCAGCAGTTTATACGTGATCGAGGAAGACAACAGGAACGGTATACTCGCAACGACTTTATCAAATTCCGGTAAGTCAATTTTCATAATGTCCCCCTCTAGTATCTCCGTTCCGGTATATGTATGTCCTAATCGCTCTTTTAAGAGCGCACAAAGCTCTTTGTCCTTCTCCACCGCGTACACCTTCTTCGCTTTTCGGTCCAATTTCTCGGTGAGACTGCCCACGCCTGCTCCGATCTCCAAGACGACCTGATCAGGCTCTACCGCTGCATAGTCCACCATTCGCGTTGCAACGCCGTCATCAACCAGAAAATACTGCCCGAGACTTCTCCTAGCTTGTATGCCGTGCTCGATAAGAATGCTTTTGACGTCCATTTCGAACCCCCCCTACATTTTCTGCCCACGATAAGGTCGCCACACGACCTCCCGTTCCCTCGTTCGCAATCCGGTATAATCACCTTCCAAACACTGGTGCACAAGGGCAATCAGAGAATCGGTTCTCGATTGAAGGTACGATCTCGCCTCTTCATAAATTTCCGCTTCACTGGATGCGATCGAGCCGGCGTATTCTCTCAATATGCTCCGGTAGGTACTCAGAAATCCACTTCCGAAGTCCACATTTCCCTTGGTTATCCGTTTTATTGCTGTAACGACCTCAGGATGCGGGGGCACAAAGAGCGGCACGCCCAATACGCCATAACGGTCAGGATCGCGATCATAATACCGTTTCAAAAAAGCGTTGAGCGCAAATCGTTGCATTCGCCTCGCTACCATCTCCTCTCGCTCTTTAAGATATATCGGCGCCGTGAGCTCCAAAGGAAGCTTCTTTATCTTTACCCGCTCTGAGGGTTTTTGAGCTTCGATCTGCTTACTCGTGTGGTCCACGAGCTTCGCGAATAACGCTGAATAGTCCGTCTTGTGGATATGCGAATGCGCATCCTCATGTACCGGTCGGGTAACCATGAACCTGAGGACCGTGAAATCATACGCACAAAACTTACTGCGAAGGAGCATCGCTCTTGTCTTTCTCATTTCATAATTCTCAATCAAAAGGTGTGCTGTATCCGAGCTGATATCAAACTCAGAGAAGTACTGATTCGTTAGATGCCGCTCAATGGTCGCTCGTCCTGCATGAACTGCTTCATGTAATCGCTCTCCTATCCACGTTCGAGCCCCGCTCATTCCAATAGCCTCTTCAAACGCAAGAATGAAGCGTTCAATCTCCTTAAGCAGTGATAAATAAGATTCGGGGGATACACCATTCGCTTGGTTAATAGCTTGGTAAGGTTCCATCCCCGCTTGTTCAAACATTAGCAACCCCTCCTCGGTTAATTGGAACTTCATGTGTGGATCGTACGAACGTTAGAATCTGGAAGAAAAGACTTAATGCTACACTCTAATAGCTTTATCTAACTTTAAACTTACTATTCGATACGTGGTACGAGTGCGGAGTAATTAACGTGATGGATAAAAAGATGAAAAGAGATCGCCATGTCTTTGAAACCTTGGGAAAAGCGCGCGTTATCGTAGAAAATGGGAAAGTCGTCGAAGTTGGGAGACCGCTCCTCACGTATTGTCGGTTATGGGAAAAGATGCGCGGGATAAAGGCTATCAACGAACAGGTGATACAGGAGAACATTGATTTTCGGATACGAGATTTTGGAATGTGTACGAGAGATAGGATCGTTGAAATGGAAACGTTCGTAGGTTTTGGTGCTTCGGAAACGTTTATGACCGCACTGCGAAGAGGGTTGCTTGACAGCACCGTAACGGTCTGCGAAGGCGCGGGTACGGTAATCACGGCTAATCCCGCACTGGTGCAGGGTATAGGCGCGCGATTGAGTGGCGTCATCGAGACCTCCCCCGTCGAGGGGATAATAGAGAAACTTATAGCTAAAGGAGGGACAATACTCGATCCTCCAAGAATAGACCAACCCGCAGGCTTGCAAAACGCGCTTGACAGGGGATTGAAAAAAGTGGGTGTTACCGTGTCCTCCGTGGATGTCGCACAGCAGTGTAGAGCGATCAGCCAGGACGCAGTCATATTCGGAGTACATCTGACGGACATCTCCAGAAAAGATGCTGAGGAGTTCTTTGGGCTTGCTGACCTTATCACCGCATGCGCCTCTCAGGTCATAAGAGTATTCGCAAAAGAGAGAGCTCTTTTACAAGCTGGCACCGCAATCCCGATATTCGCACTCACACCGATCGGCAAGGAGCTGCTTTTGGAGCGTGCGAAGGAGATCGAAGCACCGTTATTAATGAATACCATGCGATTGCCGGTCCTCCCGGAGGATAAACAGCCAAGGCCGCTGGTGTAGCTCGCTTTTTAGAGATCAAATTTTTATCCCCGGAGAACGCGTGAATAAAAGGCGTGGGTCTTTTTGGTTCGTATGCCACCAAGTGTTTCTGGTGTGAGTCAAAAGGATCATACCCCGAGACCCCCCTATTTCCAGTGGAGTCCCTTACTCCGGTAGTTCGGATATTTGTGAGGTCATTGAACAGCTGTAGATATTATGTAGTATGAGATGTGAGATCTTGAGGTATGAAAAATAGCCACGACCATCACAATTTGAAAAAAGGATTTTTTAGGGCCTGCTCTATATACTAAATAGACACAAACTGTGAGCTAGACGTCAACGTGCCATATGACAAAGATTCAAATACCGTATGGGAGCCTGCCGATTGAACTGGATATAGATGCTGATGTTGTTGGCCTTAAAGAGGGTAGCGTTAGCGGTAGAACTACTCGTGATGACGTGCACGTAATCAAACAGGCTCTGAGGGAACCGATTGGCACCAAAACCTTACGCGATATCGTGAGAACTAAGAAAGAGCCAACAATCGTCATTGTCGTGGACGACCACACACGTGCCACGCCCACGGAAAAGATGCTTGATGCTTTGTTTGACGAGATAGGTAAAGACTATTCGAACAACATTACGATATTGGTAGCGTGTGGCACGCATGAGTCGCCTTTAGAAGAGGATGTAAAAAGGATCATGGGGGAACATTATGGTCTATACTCTATAAAAATACATGAGTGCGATGCGCCTGATCTTGTATATCTGGGAACGACAAGTAGAGGAACTCCGGTAAAGCTGAACAAGTGCTACGTTGATGCGGGTATAAGGATCTTGACAGGCGATATCACACTGCATTATTACGCGGGATTTGGAGGCGGAAGAAAGAGCATTCTCCCCGGCATCGCGTCTCGCGAGACGATCAAAAAAAACCATGCACTATTGATCGATGAGCATGCCCAAACGGCTAATTTGGCCGATAACCCTGTGCATCTCGACATGACAGAAGCGGCATCGTTCGCGCTCCCTGATTTTGTGGTTAATATCATTACTGATGGGAAAGGCTCTGTTTCGGACGCTTACGCGGGCACCATGACTCATGTCTTTCAAAAAGGTGTGAAGCGAGCTAACGACCTGTTCCGGGTCACCGTAAAGGAGCTATTTGATATTCTCATAGTGAGTGCAGGGGGGTTCCCCGCTGATAGAAATCTGTTTCAAGCGAGCAAGGCTATAGAAAATTGCTACCGCGCCGTTAAACTTGGGGGCGCTTTGATCCTGATTGCTGAATGTCGGGATGGGTTAGGAGATCCTCATTTCGAGCAGTGGATGAATAATTACGGAAGCTTTAGCGAGGCGGAAGAGGCGATCAGGAGAGATTTCGTGCTTGGAGGCCATAAAGCGTATTATTTGCGAAAAGTTATGGCGCTAGTTAACTTGTCCACAGTCTCTAACCTCGATAGGGGCGTGCTCAAAAGGTGGAAGATAAATGCGTTCACGTCTCTGCCAGATGCACTTGCAGCGGTAAAAAAAGATAAAGGTAAAGTAGGTATTGTAACAAGGGGCTTCGATGCCTTATTACAGCCGGCGATAAAATAAAGATAAAGGAAGGTGTTAGGATAAGGAGCGATGGTAAATCTTGCGAAACAGAAGAGGATAGCAGCTCAGGTATTAAAGGTAGGTGTCGGAAGGGTTTGGATAGACCCGGATGCGGCAACCGATGTGAATGCAGCTATAACGAGAGCTGATATCCGATCATTGATTGAAGAGGGCACAATAAAGAAGCTTGAGAAGAGAGGGTGTAGCAGGGGGAGAGCTCGAGTAAGGGCTGATCAGAGATTTAAAGGGCGCCAGACGGGTCACGGATCTCGAAAAGGGGCTAAAGGATCGATTGTAAGTAGAAAACAAAGGTGGATTACGAAGATTCGCGCGTTACGGAAGAGATTAAGAGAACTCAGAGAAGACGGATCTGTTGATACTACGACGTACCGAATGCTTTATAATAAGGCCAATGGCGGTGTCTTCAGGAGCGTGGCGCATTTAAATGATTATATTACGGCTAATGAGTTACGGTTGAAGGGGGTATAAGAAGAGATGGGACGAGCTCGGGGACCTACCTATCGTGTTGCGTTTCGCAGGAGACGTGAAGGGAAGACGGACTATCGACGAAGATTGAAGCTATTAGTTAGCAGGAAGCATCGTGTGGTCGTGAGAAGGAGCAACAGATATGTCCGAATGCAGCTGATTGCTGCTGATAAGCTGGGAGATAAGACGCTCGTGAGCGCACAATCATCAGATCTTAAGCTCTACGGGTATGAGGACGGATTGGGGAATACTCCAGCCTCTTATTTAACCGGTTTGTTATTAGGCAAGAGAGCTGTTAAAGCTGGATACGGTGAGGCTATCCTCGATAAAGGTCTGCTCATGCCTGTTCACGGATCTTCCATTTATGTTGCATTACTCGGAGCTGTTGACGGAGGTCTGAGCATTCCTCATGAGCAGGTTGTTTTCCCAGCGGATGAGAGGATCTCAGGTAACCATATAGCCTCCTATAAAAATGACCCGTCCTTGGTTGATAGGATCAAGAATGTAAAAGAGATGATTATGAGTGATAAGCTGCAACAATTGCACGCTAATAAGGAGGATCAGGAGACAGAATGAGAGGGAGATTTAACGCGGAGAGCGAGGATGAGAAAAGGATTGAGGAGTGGAAGCCGGCGACACGGTTAGGAGTGTTGGTCTCCAGAGGTGAGATAAAAACGATCGAAGAGGCTCTGAACTCTAAATATCCGTTAAAGGAATATCAAATCGTTGATGCGCTACTTCCAGATCTCGGTGAGGAAGTTTTGGATATCAACCTAGTCCAGAGAATGACCGACTCAGGGCGGCGTGTCAAATTTAGAGTGTGTGTTATTGTAGGTAATAAAGATGGATATTTGGGTATAGGGTTAGGGAAGGACGCTCTCGTCAGAAACGGTATTATGAAGGCGGTACGAAATGCTAAATTACACATGATTTATATTAAGCGCGGCTGCGGGTCCTGGGAATGTAACTGTGGGGAGACCCATTCTATACCGTTTAAGGTTGTTGGGAAATCAGGCAGTGTGGAAATCACCTTAAAACCTGCTCCTAAAGGAATAGGGCTAGCGGTCGGCGATATCCCGAAGCGGGTTATGGAGTTCTCAGGAGTTCACGATGTGTGGGGCCAGACAAAGGGGCAGACCAGAACAACCTTTAATCAAGCGCTCGCAGCATATGAAGCGTTACGAAAAACGTCATTGGTGAAGATGTTGGAGTGAGTGATGGAGATGTATGCCATAATAAGACTGAGGGGAAGCGTTAATACAAGCCCGAATATACAACATACGTTAGAACTACTGCGCTTACATAAAGTGAACCATTGTGTTCTCGTTGATGAGAACGCATATTACAAAGGGATGATTCAAAAAGCGAAGGATTATATAGCCTGGGGAGAGATATCCGAGAGTTCGGTGGAGTTATTATTAAAATACCGCGGGAGACTCGAAGGAGGAAAGAGATTAACCGATGACTACATTAGAGTGAAAACCTCGTTCTCTGCTCTATCTGATTTCGCACATAATTTGTACGGAGGTCTTATTACGCAGCAAGATTTGAAGGCGCTCAAAATAAAGCCTGTATTTAGGCTCCATCCTCCTAGGAAAGGGCATAGAGGCATTAAACGGACCGTAAGACAGGGAGGAATGCTTGGGTATCACGGCGCGACTATCAATGACTTACTCCTTAAAATGCGCTAGCTCACACGCACACTATATCTAGACTCTCATAGTTAGTATATGAACATAAAGTGATACCGGTGAAGTCGCAACCCTGGAGGCATTGGAAGCATATCACTAAACTCGATCCAGACAAATCTATCTCGCCCGATATTCTGAGAACGATTGTGAACAGTGGAACTGACGCGATCATGATATCAGGCACTCAAAATATCACGCCCAAAAACGTTGCGCTGCTTATCAATCAGCTGAAGGATTATGATATCCCAAAGATATTGGAACCGGTGACACCTGATGCGGTTTTGGAAGATGATGTCGATTACATCTTTGTACCAATGGTGCTCAATGCTGGTAATATCAAGTGGCTTGTTGGGAGACATAAAGAGTGGATACGAAACCAATCGATAAACTGGGAAAAAGTTATACCGGAGGCTTATATCATTATGAGCCCCCATTCCGCGGTTGCGAGCCTGACACAAGCGAATACAGATTTAGACGCTGGAGAGCTTACGGCCTATGCTCTGTATGCAGAACGTTATTTGGGGCTCCCTATAGTATATCTGGAGTATAGTGGCGTCTTCGGAGATCCACGAAAAGTAAAGATACTGAGCGAGTCATTAACAGAATCATCCCTCTTTTATGGCGGGGGCATCGATTCTCAGACAACCGCTGCGGAGATGTTGCGATACGCGGATGTTATCGTCGTAGGCAACGTGGTATATTCCAATTTGGATAAGTTTATCGAGACAATACCTTGAGGTGGGGCACCCTGCAGTGGAAGAGGTGGGGTCTCCCCGGTCAGAAGACGCTCCCTGTGACTGCCTCTGTAAGGATCGTTAACAGATACCCCTTATAGTGCGATTTTTTAATCTCACAAATTTCCGCTAGTTTCTTCTTCCCTATTTCAAGCTCTTTTATGAGCGGCTCATCGATCTCATCAATAATCAGCCGTAAACCATCTAAATGCATGACGATAGACTGTTCCTCACCTTCTTTAGGAGGAACACTCATATCAATCAATTCCTTAACGAATAGAGGAGACGCCGCTAACGGGTCTTCATCTATTTCTCTTCTTCTTTCAGTGAGAACCTCCCCCAAAAGGTCGGCAATTTCACCCAATTTATCGATTTCACCCTTTCTCCGCAACCGATCAGTCTTGCGACCTAAGCCCCCCACATAATGCTTGATCGACAGCTCGGGCGGGCCTCCAACTATGACATACGGCACATCAAGCACATCACATAACTTAGCCTTCTCCTCTACACACTCTTTGATGACCCCAAAAACGAATACCGCTGCATCGCATTCCTCTATTATCTTCTTCTCCAGCGTGGTGATCTGCCCAATCCTCTTACCCACACCTCTGGCCAGCGCCATCATATTCGTCACCGC
Organism: uncultured Halobacteria archaeon; assembly: GCA_964400255.1. Taxonomy (GTDB): domain Archaea; phylum Halobacteriota; class Syntropharchaeia; order Alkanophagales; family Methanospirareceae; genus JACGMN01. Next base: position 9,414 of record CAYNTR010000012.1, on the reverse strand, counting down.
TCCTTCTCTCCTCAGATATTCATCGATATCGCAAATCGGGTGAACTGCGTGATGTTTACCTAGAGAAGGGGCTACCACCATAATTTCGGTGCCTGCTAACGGCAAATCTCTGATCTTCCCACCTAATTCTTTAATTTTATCCCGAACTACTCGTTCTTCTTCTTCAGGGAAAGCCAGATGCAGTATGGTATCGGACTGCATAACCAGCTCTTGTACGATAAATCCACCGATATCCTCGATGAGCTCCTTCAATTCGTTAAACTTGTACACACCACCTTCAAATATCATTATTTTATACATTGTCAATCACCGAGCTTTCTGACGATATCTTTCGCTTTTGTCTTCAAATCCTCGCCTATCGGATCCTCTGATGCGATAATAGTTAATCTATTAGATGAAGGAATGGGATACCGCACGCGCGCACCTTCAGGTAATATCCGGTCTATCCCATCAAGAATGCGCGGGATCAAATCCTCCTTGGGATCATAGATGACTATTTTCTTGAGTTCTTCCATTTCTTGTTCATTTAATGTTAGACCGATTTCTAATCGGCTTATTTGTTGGACGCGGTCGCCATATCTCTCCCAGAGCACAGCCAGCAATTTAGGCGCGTATTTCTCATCGGTTATTTTAAGCTTGCCCGTTTCTGGTTGCGTGATATCCCGTACCGTTACCGGACTAGCCACGCGACCTATCTTAACCGAGATCGTAAAAGCGTGTGCTTTCGGATCTATATAGAGATACACCGTGTCAATACTGGTTCGCACTCCTAAATCGCGGAGTATATCTTGGCAGATTTTCTCATAGGAAGTATTAGCGAACTCATCTCCTCCCTCGACTTTTACCTCCATCGAAACTCCTCACTATAACTTACATAACAGCAGACAAATTTATAGGTACTTACTTTTTCTGTAATTTTTTCCGCTGGCCGAACACGCAGCCTTGCCCTTGAACCCCTCCGAGGGGATTACTCGCGGTTCCAAACTGGTGCATGCAGCGCCCTAAGACCGCAGCACCGCGTGCCAGTGCGTCGTCCGCAAATATAACCTTGTCATCCATAGTTCTCCCACATAATGTGCTTAATTTCTCCACTATGAGTTCTGGCTTCTTGCCCGTTATACCCGCTCGCCCGGTTATTCCTATCTTCGTGTTCTGCAGGAGCAGCCCTTCCTCCTTTGCGACTCCTACCAGATCCTCCACGACACACGCCGATATTTCATCGATCACGGGGATGATGTACGGCTCACCTTCCTCTTTCACGAGTTCCGCACCGATCTCAGCGATTTTAGGCAGATTTGAGAGGTTATCTCCAGCATCAACGCCGATGAGCACCACGCCAATTCGCTCTGCGGCATCGACGTTAACGGGAACCCCCCCAACTCTCGTGAGCCCGTCTTTAACCTTTTCTATGCGTACGAGCCTTAAGATATCCTCGACATAGGCTTTTATAATCTCTTTCCTTATCCGCTTCGCCAGTATACTCTTCTTTGCCAGATCGAGCACTGAAGGGAAATCAACATTCACCACCTTTGTAATGACCGCATCAGGTATAGCGCCGGCTAAGCCACAAAAGCTCCCGATAACACGAGCATAGGGCAAACTATCATCCGTTATTCTCCCGGCGAGGGTCGTACCAAAGTCTAATGATAGAACGGGGCTCCGGTAATCAACTTCAAGCCATTTAGCCGCTTCCTTGAGGCCCGCGGTCACCAGTTCACCCTCCATCTCATTCCCTACGATCGACTCTCCGGCGGGTGGAATATCGCCGGTCACAGCACCGTCAAAATACGTCTTTTCCATCCGTGAAAACGCCCTCAGGTCAGGAGTGACATTCTCTATCGCCATCGGGGAGATCATCTTTCGCGGCGGTACGCCCGCGAGCATGCATCCTTTTGCTAAGGCTTTGATCACGCCTGCAACCTCTTCAACACGAGAGAAACAGGCGGTCACACCGGTTGACCGAACGACGAAATGTAAATCAGCGATCGTTATCCCGGCTGACCGTGTACATTCTAGCAACGTCGCTTTCACCAGTTCTGCAATCGAGTCCTCAGAAAGTTCCACCATACTTATCGTATGACAGAACGATTCACGAGGAGAAAGCGCCTCCCGAGTCATTTTTACGGCCTTATCAAGAATGTAGGTCTTGCCACTTTTCAGGTCCGTTGCAGTCAGGATAGCTTTGGTGGTACTGTTTCCCAGTTCAACACTTGCCACGATAAAAATTGGCTTAAGTGAGAGGTCTCCCCGATCCAGCCGTAATCGGAAATATAAGTCCGAATAACTGATCTTTTCCGTTTTGAGTATTTTTGGCTGATGCTTTCTCGTAAACAATCCCATTCTTGCTTGATCTCCCCTGCTCTCGCTACCTGCTTAATGGTTAAGAGGACTTTTCCTAATAAATCTTTTGGTTTTTTGCGGCAACGCAGACCCCAATCTTGCACGATAATGGCCATAAGTGATGCCAAAGGAGTTCTACCACAGCGCACGCTCTCTTCACGGTCCCCGAGATTTCTTACCCATAAGGGTTACGAAAGTAACCCAAAACGAAAGCTCTAAAAAGGGGCAATCCGTATCTTCGGTATGAATGTAGCGAAAAATAGAAACCTTTATATGGTGATTCTGTCAATCTCTCGTTCATGCTACAAGTAGTATTGCTTTTTGCATGGATGTTAGTGATAGCGTTCTTAGCGTTCATTGCATGTACGTTCGAGGACATAGAGTCAGATATAGGATCTCAGAGCAATCCGAACTCTCAAGTGCAACTGGCGGCGCAGGTGGGACAGGTCAATCGGTTCTTTAACAAAGCGATTTCAGGTGAGCCGTTATCCAATGCCTTGTACAATGTGGTCGCAGGGACGGTAGCATGGATGCTCTTGATCAGGCTTGAGCCTCTCGTTCCTGACGCGAGATGGAAAGCAGCAGTAGTGGCGATACCAGTAGGTGTAGCAGTGGCTGCAATGATTCATATGATCTTTTCGACGACCGCGCATTGCGGCAGGGTTGCGGCACAGAAACGGTTCGAACAGCCTATCTATCTCGATGTGTTATACGGGCATTTACTACCAATTGCAACGCACGGCTTTATGACGACGTTCTGTATTACCAGCATCGCATACATTCAGAGCAACATTGGGACTCTGGCAGGGAATCCACAACTGAACCATCCGTTCGCTCTCCCACTACTCGGATTCATCTGGGGGATAACGGTGGGTTCAATCGGATCCTCCACCGGTGATGTGCACTATGGAACGGAGCGAGAGTTCCAAGACAGACCGTTTGGCGAAGGTAAACGGGTAGTTTACCACGGTAAAATCACCAGATACGCAGACTGCGGTATACGGACACAGAAGGACATTGCAGGGTTCTGTGCGAAATTCGGCGGACCATGTACGGGGATGACGTTCGGACTCATCATTCTGTTCGAGAACTGGCGAACTCTGGTTGGGATGCTGCTTGGCGGCTTTTTACCAGACCTACCAGCCTTTACAGCGAGTGGTGATATGGCAGCGATCGGGGGCATCGTCATGGGGCTCCTCATAGTAGCAGCGTTCGTCGTGGGAAACCTGGTGTTCGTGAAATGGGTGAGGAAGAAATGTGGACCGTTTGTAGGAGTGTGATAAAATGGAACCAGTAATGATTTTGATCGTGGCATATGTAGTGATAGGCGGGTTACTTGCAAGTTTAGGAGCGCACCTCTTACCAGTTGGCGGTGCACCAGCGGCAATGGGCACGGCAACAGGAATCGCAACGGGGACCGTCCAGATTATGCTCGGAGCGGTGCTGACCGGATTATTCACAGCGGCGACAGTGGCTACGTTTACAAACAATATTCTTCTCGTATCGCTGTCCGGAGCAATTGGTGCGACGATAATGCTCGATGTGGTCATGTTCATGGCGAATATCCTCTACGCCTTTGGTTGTGGGGTTCTCCCTATTTCAGGCAGGGTAGACGTGGATCCGATTACCAAGGAGCCACAGGCAGAGTACAAAACACCACAAACCGACGGACATGGCGTGCCCAATGTGGTTTTTGTCTCCGGTACTTTAGGAGGATTTGTCGGAGGATTCGGTGGTGCACTCATGTACTTTACGTTACTAAACTACGCACACTTCACCGCAGGCACGGCAGCGGTTGCGGCATTCTCCATCTTCGTAGCCAACGCGATTCTCGCAGCGTATAACATACGCGGAACCATCGAGGGATTCCACGACCCGAAGTTCAAGCGACTGCCAAAATCGCTGATTGCATCGCTTGCTATCTCAGCGCTTGCCGGAATAGTGGTCTTGCTCGCAGCAATAGGATTAGGAGTGATATAAAATGACAGTAACACCAGCAGTAGAAGAGGAAGAAGCGGCAGCAGCGCCGAAAAAGGGATTGTCGTTTAAATTCCCGCCGGAAGAGACGGAGTTGGGGCTTATCGCAGGCATACTCGCTGCGATCATAGTCATCTTCACGGGATTGCCCGCAGTGATCAAAGGAGTGGGGTTGATCGCAGCCTTACTCTGGGGTTGTGACTCAGTCCGGAAGACTTCTAAGTACGGATTAGGTACGGGTGTTCCCTCTATCGGCGTGTTGGGTACCGGCTATGGTGTCGTCGGAGCACTAATGGGACTAGCAGTCGTAGAATACGGTAGTAATGCCCAAATCGGGTTCTATCCCGCGGTTTTGGTGGGAGCCATCTTCATGGGTATTCTTGGCCTCGTGTCTGGCTATTTTTCGAACAGTGAGAAGTTTATCGCGATGAAAATTCCACGGTTAGAGCGAGCGATGATGGAATTAGGAATGGCCGGGACACTGGCGATGTTAATCCAATTTTCGATCGTGACGGGCACACTGGAGTTCCAATCAGTGGTAACATTTGTCATGGAAACCGGGGTCATCGCCTTTATGTTCGTCCTCACGGCCATGGGGATGTTCCATCCGTACAACGCATGTCTGGGACCTGATGAGCGAAGAGAGAGAACAAGGATGGTTTCAATAGAGATTTCAGGCTTGATAAGCATCATACTGGGCTTTACAATGCTCGTACTCGGTACTTCTCCATGGGGTGCCGCCTGGGACGGGCTCTCACTGATAGTCTTTGGAGCGATCGTATGGGTAGTGTTCTTCAGGAAATTCGTCAAGGCATGTATGGCCGAGTGTTGGGAGACAGTGGGAACAGGACTGATCAAGACATTAGGATAGGAGAATAAAGAAAAGATGATTACAATCAATGAAAAGTTTGGGATTGTACTGGATCCAGAGACGCTTAAGGTAGGCGAGGCACGGCCCGGCTTTTATAAAGTGGGGCTCTCGACAATCGAGGAGCAAATAACGGTTCTTGAGTCTGCAGTGGGTGATCTCCTCAATGTTCTTGATCCGACAACCAGTTTCAGGGTGGCACAACCAAACAGAGAGGGAATGATGAGTAAGGCAGGGTTTACGACGTTCTTCATGGTCGGCGTGACCTTAGGTATCCTCGCAGTAGCGCTGATATTCTTGGCGTTAGGAGGTGTGTGAAGATGGCAGAGAAGAAAGAGGTTCCGGATGGCTGGCCGTTAATCACCGGCGACTATGAGGTTGGTGATCCGCAGAGTTGCGTGGCAATATCCTCGAATGGGTCGTATTTCCACATCGAACACCTAAAAGGTGTCGCCATACAGGGACCGGATAAAACAGAGAACATCGGGGCAGAGAAGATCATGGCAAACATTGTCTCAAACCCCAACATCCGCTTCGTCATCTGTGCCGGTGCCGAGGTTCCCGGGCATTTGAGTGGTGAAACATTGATGGCACTGTACAAGAATGGAGTTGATCCGGAGACGCACAAGGTAATAGGAACCAGAGGAGCCATTCCATTCATCGAGAACATACCAGAGGCAGCGGTTGCGCGATGGCGAGCCCAAATCGTGGAAATCATTGACATGATGGGTGTGGAGGACTATGGGCAGCTCAATGCGAAAGTCAAAGAGCTCCAAGCGAAAGATCCGGGCGCATATCCCGAAGATCCGATGATTGTGAAAATGGGCGCCGAGGCAGAAGCAGCAGGGGGGGTGGTAGAAAGGCCATTAGGCAGGCCCGCAATGCCGTCTATGGGTGTAATAAATCGTGCCACGAGCCAAATAACCTACAAGACACAGTTAATTGCGAGAGACCAGAAGTTAACCTCAGGGCTTTCGAGAAATGCCCTTCTTGGGCTCATAGCAGGGCTGGTAAGTGCGTTTATCTTCTTAATGCCACTCATCTTGGGGGTGATATAAATGGCACCACAGAAAGTTGTTCAAAATACACCGGAATCAGCAGTGTTAACTGCACGAATAGAGGACCTCAGACACTTTATCACGATGATCGGTCGTGATAATCGGTTCGCAGCGGGACTCTGGGTTGGATTTGTGAAGGGATTGGCAATCGGGCTATTCCTGAGTTTCCTTTCTCTGGGGCTGAAACTGTTGGTTTAGGAGAAAAAAATGGTTGAAGGGAAAGAACCTGAGATAGAGAAGGAAGTGGAGACCGAGGTCTTGGAGAAACTCGAGATGGAAATGAAGGGGTTAGCGGTTCCAGTTGCCTCCTCTTCACCAGAGGAGTATACACAACTGGTCGAGCGGATTAATGACATGGATAACCGAGTGGAATTTGTCGCAGGAGAACTCTGGCAGCGGCAAGGAGAGAAGATGGGCTTTTTAATAGGCTTACTATATGGCGCGCTGTTCGGAATAGTCGCATATGTATTGTTCATGTTGTAGCACAAAAGGAGGGTAGAGAAAAGATGTTTTTGTTTGATAAGGAACAGAAAGTATTTGACATTGCGGGAGTGAAGGTAGGAGGCCAGCCAGGACAGCATGCAACTGTTCTCTGTGGCACGATATTCTACGCGAAGCATTATCTGGTCGAAGATCCGGATAAGGGGATCTTTGATAAGAAAGCAGCGGAAGACGTGTTAAAGAAGCAAGAGGAATTCTCGGAGTTGACCGGCAATCCCTGTGTGATGCAGATATTCTCGGAATCGCCCGAGGCGATGGAGAAGGAGATCGAATTCTGTACCGGAGTAAGTGACGTTCCTTTCCTGATCGACTCGACGGTGTCTGAGACGAAGGTTGCAGGGCTCAAGTACGTCGATGAAGTGGGACTGACCGAAAAAGCGATCTATAACTCAATAAACATTTCGTGTACGGAGGTGGAGTTAGAAGCGATCAAAACCTCTAAAGTCGAGGCGTCGATTGTACTCGCGTTCAATCCAAAAGATGCTTCAGTCGCAGGGAAGATCGATCTGTTAGAGACTGGTGCAGGCACCTTTGAGAAAGGCTTGGTCTATCTGGCGCGTGACCTGGGCATAACGAAACCACTGATTGATGCCGCAACGCTGCCCATTGGCGCAGGGGCCGGGATGTCCGTTGCAGCAGGCTTTGCCGTCAAATCGAAATTTGGTCTCCCCGTAGGGTTAGGTATCCACAATGCACCGTCTGCGTGGACCTGGCTGAAGGAGTTCCGGAAGACGCATGCAACGAAAGGACCGGCTGGCTGGGAAGGACTTGGCCAAGAGGTGTTCAAGATCTGCGACATAGCCTCAAATGTTTTACCCATCGTTGCGGGGCACAATTTCGTGCTTTACGGACCAATCGAGAATGCAACGAGGGCGTTCCCGCTGGTCGGTATGGCGGATATGATCGTGTCAGAGGCGGCTAAAGCAGAACACGAGATCGAGGCAGTCGAACCGCATCCCTTACTAAGAATGACGGCCTAAACAGATGGGGGGACTCTTTTTAATCCCCTTTTTATCTTTTTTCTTTTTTTAAAAGAACGGATTCCTTCGATACTTTAACCATATGTCCCATTTTCCGCATTACAACCTCTCGTGGGGTTTTTGCAAAACCACAATCGCTACTGAGCATGATATCGTTCCCAAAGAACTCTACTCCACGTTTGACGATCTTTTTTAGCTCTTCAACGTCTTCCACCAGAGGTTGAGTTGAACTACAACCGAGCACTACTGTTTTCCCTCGAAAAAGGTCTGGAGTCAAGACATCAAAGTTCTTTGGCAGACCTGCAAACTCAAAAGACATCATATCAACATCAATTATCGGGATGTAATGCGCAAAAGAGCTGATGTCACCACAAACGTGAAGAATTGTTGGCACCCTCACAGAATTTGCTATTCTGTTTATCGCGAGTATAAAAGGCCTCGGAACGGGATAAATTTTTGATAATATCGGCTCATTGATTTGTATAAAATCCGCTCCATTTCGCTCCATCGCAGTTACTTCTCTCATCATCACGTCGGTCAATTTTTCAAGTGCTAATTTGAGATTGTCGCATCGCACGACGGAGAGGAACGTTGCAGGGCCGGGTATTATCGCCTTCAGAGGGCAGTTGGCTTTTTCTTTTATTCGTGACAAGCACTCAGAGCACACCGGCTCGTAGCGCAAAGCGTCAGTGCTTACATAGTATCGATCCTCGATTTTTCGTATACCCGGTAGTTTACGGGCATACACATCAACGAAACCGCCACAAGGGAGTCCACACGTTACACTATCAACACCCATCTCTTTCTGAAGATTCAAGGCTTCTTCCCAGCTCTCGACTGGCAGACTGCCAAGCGTCATCGTCTTAACTTTTAGGTGTGCCATTTTTCGCTTCTCATAAAGGAAGGAAGTTGCGAGGAGTCGAGTGGACCTACAGTCACCGTGCACGCCAGAGCATCTTTGATACGTTCTTTTGCAACTCGCATCAGTCCAGGGATAATGAGGCTCTCAGGCTCTATCTCCAACGCTCGGATCGCATCTATCACGCTATCGGCTGATAATATACCTGCCAGGATCGCTACAATGACCGCATACCCCGCGGTGTTGACGACAACGAGGTTCGTATCGATTCCACCCTTCTCCAAGTCTTCGGCAACAATTTCGACCGTTTTAGCCCAGTTCCCAGTCACTACGTAGGTATCACCACCAGCGCCAATTTTAATGAGAGAAGGTGCTTTTAGTTCAACGGGCGTTAACCCGTCTGAATATACCGCGGTCAAATGGCGCTTTATAACCGCTCCACATCTCCAGTTACCTAAATACAGGATATCAGCGAGATACGGGGGGCTTGAGAGCGTCAAAGCGGTTGCAAATTCAGCTTCCCTGAGCCCTCCGCGCGTCCGGTATGCAGATACCGGTGCAACAAGGAGGGGATACCTCAAGAGATCATCTCGAAATGACAGCGATCTTATCTCAAGCATCATCTCTAACGTGGTGTCGAAGCCTCTCCCTATCGGATACACCGGAACTTCCAGCACGATATCCTCTATATTGTGCGCTAATGCCTTGTACACCAAACTCCTCAGTTCTCCAATACTCTTCCCCTGAACGATAACCGGGCATCCGTACTCTTCCACGATCGTTAGCGTCTCAAGCCTGTCAAAAGATATCGCATTTATCAGAGGCTTTAAC
>CAYNTR010000011.1:0-30930 GCA_964400255.1 uncultured Halobacteria archaeon | reverse complement strand
GCGACCGGATCGCGCACATGCAGAATGGCAAGATAACGAAAATCGAGGAGTTACGAACAATCTGAGGTTCTCAAAATGGCGGTAGGGAGAGAAACCCAGCTGGTAGCATGTAGGAAGGGGCAAGGGCTTGGGTTAGGCGGGGGTATGGCACAGCGAGGGACCTTTTCAAAAGCATGGAGAAGCGATGTTATAGCAGTAGCCATGTCCCCGGGCGTGAGGCATGTGCCCAAGCCGGTATGTGAAATCACCACCGAATTACGGGATCGTGGTATTTACGCGAGTGTATTAATATTGAATGCCGGGGACGGAACGCCAGCAGACTCACCGGTGAGAGGTGGGCATGGCGTAGCGTTTGGCCTGGAGCCCGGTGAGATCGAAATAATTGGCAAGCATAAGCTTGCGGTATTACATCATGGTAACGTCAAACAACATTTCATCTATAAGGTGCGGTTTTTGTTGAAACGGGTGAATATACCCGCTATCGTTCTCTGCCAATCCCCCGTGGCATTTAAGGATTTCGAGGAGATAGGGGTAAGTACGAGATTAAAGGAGGGACAAACACCGGGGAAAGTGGTTGCTATCGTAACGGGCATTGTACGGCATGAGAGCGTTCCGCAAGAGAAGCTTAACGAAATCGTGAGCAAAGTAAAGAGGTGCCTTCAAGAATTACAAGAATAACTATGAGGTTCAGCTCACCTCAAAAAAGCACGAAATCATCCATAACTCCGCTTAACGTTTTTCGTTATCGTAAAAAAAGAGAGAACAGATGAAACGACAAATCACCGTGCTCTGGGATAAAGAGACACCGTTTGAGCGGTATCTTACTGATCGGGGGTTTATTTGTGAGGTAGTAACGCCGCAAGTAGTGGCTGCGCCGTTCTTTTCATGGAAGGCCTGTAAGTTAGTACTCGTGCCGGCGGGATTTGGGAATGCGTTTTATTCAGGTATACTTAAGGATCTGAGAGCGACCAGTGCGTTCATCACCAATTTTGTTAAGGCGGGCGGCACGCTCCTAGTATGCGGTGCGTTTTCAGGCCAAAATGCCTATAATTGGCTGCCCCGAACAGTCAACTATGTCAGAGCGGAGCACAAGGTGCAAATAAATCGGCTCAAGCAGGATGGGGTGGCAACGATAGTGGAAACCGGCGAATGTTTTTGCGACGGCTACTTTGACAAGGTCGATGACGGCTGGGAGGTCATCTTAGCGGCGAGCGAGGAGGGCGATGAGAAAGCTATTTTGGTAGTCTTGAACTACGGGGCTGGTCGGATCATCGCTACAACGATTCATGAGTATCCCACAGCGCAGTTTATTGCGGATTGTTTAGAGAAATGAGCGAGGAAGAACATCAGGGAACCATGGAACTGAGTAATTTGTTGGCCATTGATAATTTTATGCTGGTAGAAGAGAGTTATGCAGGGCAGAAGTGGCTCGACAGAACGCTCGAATATATGGGGAAGATCAAAGAGGGCGATGTGTTAGAGGTGGTAAGGATTTATGATGAGCGGAACGACCTCCTCGGCATTGCCCTGCGTGATAAAGACTTAGCGTTCTGGATTATCTTCACCGATGTAATAGCGGATGCGCTCCAAAAAGAAGAATTTGAAACCCGTGCACATCAGGTTAAAGGGGGAGTGGAAAGAGCGGTAGCGGTAAAACGGGAACAATTTCTTGCTGGGGTGATCGAATTTTATTCCGTTGGATTGGTGAACCGCTTATTTTGTGATTGTGCGGTAACGGAGGAGAGCTTTTATCCCAGGGACAGGATCGAGGCATTGAAAAACGTAGTAGGCGAATTTTTAACGGACTACGGCATAGGATTAGGAGAAACGACGAGCGTACTGGAGATCGGCTGTGGCAATGGTGGGGGTACGATTGCACTGCACGAATTGGGCATTTCCCCGCTCACTGTCGATGTAAACCGGTGTGAGATTTGCAAAGGATTGGAAGAGGGCATATTAAACCCGAAGAAGAGTATCGTATTGGATTGCTCGCGCCTATCCACGTTCTACCAGAACGAATTTGACATAGTATTTGGCTTTATGGTAGGCAAACTCACACCCTTTGAGCGATTTAATTGGGAAAAGGTACTCAGAGAAGTACCCAAAGTTCTGAAACGTAAGGGCAAGGTATTTTTAACGGTATCGAGTGAAGAAGAAACGGGCATTCTGGAGGAGCTCTTAGAAAGCGATTTTGTGGGGCTGATGAAAGAGAACAAAGAAAGTAACGGGTATTTTGATCAATGGCTCTACATGGGTGAGTTAAAGGAGTAATGTTACCCCACGACGCTTGAGCAACGGACAGGCTATTGTTTCCGTATCTTTCGTTGGATTTGCTCGCGGCGAATCTTACGCCACTCCTCTACACCTTCTATCCATTCCTCGTGCCGCTTGTAGATATATTCCTGTGCGGCAATCAATATTTCTGGTGAATCTCCCCGTAACACCATTGGAGGCACGTAATCTTTTACCGGTAGTCCAGTAACCATATCGAATGCATCTTCAGGTGCTTGATCCTGATCGAATACCAACTCGAATTTCTCAGCAGCTTCAAGTACAATGCCCGTTGCGATACCTCGTGGAATCCGTAATGCATATCTTTTCTCTTCCATTTTATCCTGCACCACCACCTATTTCAGGCATACCGTCACCTTGCTCCATCTCTTCTTCTATATAACAATCCATGCAAAGGATTCGCCCAGCTCTGCTCGCAAATTCCTCAACTTCTTTACCGCACTTCGCACACCGTACGGTCTTAGATTCCGATTTTGCCGCTTCCCGTTCTATCCACCTTCTCCTTCGTTCTTCGGCTGTTTCCTCCTCTGGTTCCTCGGTGCTCATTACTTATAAAAAGCGCTCAGTTTATATAAACTCAAATCACTGCCTCTTTACATTAACCTCTTAGCATTTTCGGGATATACAAAAAGGTCTTTAGGACAAAACTAACTGTAGCTATACCATAGAGTAGAGAGAAACGATGCTGATTAGTACTGATATTGGCGGCACCTTCACGGACTTTGTGATCTTTGATAGTGGCAAGCTCACGACATTCAAGGTTCCGTCCACACCGCAGAAGCCGGAACTTGCTATTGAGCAGGGATTAAATGGGCTCTCCCGTGCCACCGCCTTCTCTCATGGCACGACTCTTGCCACCAATGCGGTTTTGGAGCGAAAAGGCTCGAAAATAGGGTTGATAACGACGAAGGGGTTTGGAGACCTCCTCAAGATCGGGCGACAGCAACGTGCTCATCTATATACGCTTGATTCGACCAAGCCAAAGCCGGTGGTTGATACCTATTTTGAACTTTCTGAACGTGTCTCCTCGAAAGGTGAACTACTTACGGCACCAAAGGAGGAAGAAATTCAGGCCGTGGTAGAGCGAATAAAATCCCTGAATATAGAATCAGTTGCTATCTGCTTTTTATTCTCGTTCTTGAATCCCGAAAACGAAGAGATTGTGAGGGATAGCCTCGTAAAAGAGGGGCTCTCCGTTTCTTGTTCTTCAGAGGTCCTGCCAGAATTCAGGGAATACGAGCGGATGTCCACAACAGTCTTCGATGCCTATTTAAAGAGAACTGTTGAAGGTTACCTGACCACTCTAGAAGCTCTTTTAGCGAAAAAAGGTGTGGAGCACTTCTATGTGATGCAATCAAACGGAGGGGTTGTTAAAGCGGGCGTTATGAAGCATAAGCCTGTAAACATGCTCTTATCCGGGCCTGCAGGCGGCGTGGCAGCGGCAAAGTCTCTGAGTACGCTCATCGGGCTTGATAATCTCATTACGTTTGACATGGGGGGAACGAGTGCGGATGTCTCTACCATCATTAATGGGAAATTGTCCTGGACCTCTGAGGGGCGCATTACCGGCTTGCCGATAAAAATGCCAATGGTAGATATCGTGACGGTAGGTGCGGGTGGTGGGAGCATCGCATGGTTAGATGAGGGTGGTGCGTTACGCGTGGGACCAGAGAGTGCAGGTGCATTCCCGGGGCCTGTGTGTTACGATCTCGGTGGAACGAGCGTTACGGTAACCGATTGCGATTTATTGTCCGGGTTTATCAATCCGAACTACTTTTTAGGTGGGGAGATGGTTTTAGATGCAGAGAAGGCGAAACGACGCGTGGAACACTTTGCCCATGAGCTTGGTCTGTCGTATGAGGATACCCTTATAGGCGTCTGGAAGATCGTAAACGCAAACATGATCAAAGCTATCAAGCTGGTTTCGGTAGAGAAAGGACTTGATGTCAGAGATTTTTCACTCGTCGCATTCGGTGGTGCGGGGCCCGTCCATGCAGCGGCATTGGCACAGGAACTCAACATTCCCAAAGTAATCGTTCCTTTCGCATCCGGGGTGTTCTCCGCGTATGGCATCATGGTTTCTGATGTGCACCTGGATTACAGCCGCACACACCTCATTCCTTTGAGTGGCGCAGATGCAGAAGCGGAAACGGTTATCAGGGAAACGATAGCTGATTTTGCGGCGGAGGCGGAACGAGCGCTTATAGAACAGGATATTGACTTTGAGGCAGCGATACTCGTTCCTTCTTTAGATATGCGGTATGTTGGACAGAGTTATGAGATCAACGTGGACTTTCAGACTGCGATGGATGCGCAGAACAACTTTCACGAGCTGCATAACCGACTTTATGGTTATGCCATGCCCTCGGAGGCCGTGGAAATCGTTACCATTCGATTGAGGGTTATCGCATCCAGAGAGAAACCAGAACCACCGAAAGCGAGCGTTGATATGCAACCCGAGCCCGTTGAAGAGAGAGCGGTATTGTTTGAGGTCGGAAGAGTAAAGACACCGGTGTTTAGAAGAGAAAAACTACCCGTGCATTTCGAGCACGAAGGTTCGGCGATTATCGAGGCAAAGGACACTACCATCGTTGTGCCACCGGATATGAGTTTTTCGGTAGACGAGTATGGAACTATTGTTATCTGTAAATAGGCCGTATTGGCTTTCTATGTTATCTCGATCATATAGCTCAACCAAACCGGATGTTAACCACGATGAAGAGGATATAAAAGTGGTTGCAGAGAGGAGAAGGGACGGGCTTGCAGGAGGCTCGTAATATGTGCACGCGATATCCACTCTTGATATCTATTCCGCATGGTGGCGATAGAGTTCCACCCGAGATAAGGGACCGAGTTAATGTGACGGATCGAGATATTTTCTATGATAGTGATACCCTAACCCGCAAGCTCTATGATTTCCGGAATGATGTAGCAGCCTTTATCGAGGTGCCGATAGCTCGTGCAATCGTTGATGTGAACCGCGCTCCGGACGACCGTCCACCACAGAACCCGGATGGCGTTATAAAGACTCGAACCGCACAAGGAACTCCGGTTTACAAGAACGATATGTTCCCAGATGATACGCTGATTGATACCTTATTGCAGACGTATTACTACCTCTATCACGAGAAGCTGGATGACCTCTTGGGGCATCACGATATTACGTTGGCGTTGGACTGCCATAGTATGCTGCCGCATGCACCACCAACAAGCGATAACCCAGGTCGACCCAGACCACTCATCTGTTTGAGTAATCGCGGTGATGAGCGAGGCATGCCTACAAAGGAGCGTGGCCCCATAACCTGCCATCCGGAATGGATACAGACACTTGCAGAATTCTTTAAACGCGAATTCGCGGATGAAGGAACAGTAGCCATAAATAATCCCTTTTTAGGTGGATTCATCTCACAGGCTCATTATAGACGCAAGGGTATTCCCTGGATTCAGATAGAAATTAATCGAAAGCTGTATTTAACGGAGCCGTATTTTGATGCACAGACCCCTATAGTGAAAGAGGAACGAGTTCAGAGACTCAAAGAAAAGATATTTCGTGCGATTGAGGAATTTTGTGGAGATATTGGATGCAGAGACTCGCAGGAGATTTGATATGAAGACACATCAGAATGCACAACTTGGTGAAAACTATTGGCGTAAGATTCTTATAGATAAAAAGGAAATAGTATGGTCGTGGAAGATGAGGTATTTGTATCAGGAGATCTACGACTACACAAAGGCGAAGGAAATAGAATTCACACACTAGAGGATTTTAGAGAGCTAAATAAAAAAATTGAAAGAAAAATAAAACTCTACCGTTTAGACGGCTTACTTTTAAAAATACATGAAACCGCCTTAAAATTCGAAGATACAAAAAATATCAATCGAGATTTTCTTGCGGGGAGTATAACAAAATATGCTTTGCTAAATTGCACTATTCATCGTGGTCTATTTCCTATATACGATGAGGAGTATGGTGAACTTTCTCGCATGATCGAGGAATGCGTAGTATATGATCCAGAATCCGAAAGAGAAAGAAAAGTTGGAGTAGATCAAGAAGAACGTCTTGCATCTCTTTTACTTAGAATGATCGGAAGTCAAGCAAGGTGGGATATACGTCCTCACAACATGTTGGGTAGAACGCTGTTCCTTTATGATGAAATGGTAAAAAAAGATGAAGCGCCTACTTTTATAAAAGAACTTGTAGAATCCAAATTTGAAGAAGAATTCGGAGTCCCTCTTCTTGATTTTATAAAAATGGGTTTTCTTCTATTCGCCAAATCAAAAGAACAAGGAGGGATGACTAGAGAATACTTTGAAATTGCCCGGAAAGAAAATATACCCGTTCCGAATGACGATATCGTCAAAAAATGCCTTGAACACGTTGCATGCTGTCCCGATCAGTTTAAAAAGATTTGTGGGGAGCAGGAATCAAAAGGAGAAGATCTGCACGCATATAAACTAAATCCATTATTTGAATATCCAATGGTTCGACCATGGGGTAGTAGCAATCGAGATAAACCAAAAGAGGATAAATTTATAGCCCCTGTTCCTAATCTAGTTCTTTACCGTTTTACTATGGGTTTGTATTATCAACTCTGTAAAACTTTTCGAGGAGATTTCTCTACCGCTTTTGGTGCATTATTCGAAAAATATGTTGGTAAAGTACTAGAGTGGTGCCAACTACAGGAAAAAGTTCTGACTGAGAACGATATAAAAATGTATCTCCCAAGATACAAAGGGAAAAAACCCGATTATATTGTTTTTTGTGATAAAGGTATTATCCTCATTGAATGTAAAGCAACAAGATACACACAAGATATGTACGAACATGGTGTAAAAGCAGAGGCAAAAGCTTGTATCGATCAAATTGCTAAAGCAATTATCCAAATGAATGAATTTGAGACTCAAGTCCCGTCATTAAGTAAAGCATGTGGATTTAATTATACTAACTTAAAAATACAGAAAGTAATCCTCACATTTGAAAATCTCTTAGGATTACAAAAAGGACCTTTGAAAAACTGGATAGATAAGAAATTGAAGGTGGGAAGAATTAGGAAAAATGGGAATATATTGGCGGTATCATATCTCGAAATGATCCAGCCATTTATGGCAAAAGGAGCTGATTTATGGTCATTCATAAGGGATTATGATAAGAGACCTTTCAATAAGATTATAGAAAATCTGAAATCAGAGATAGGTGTGAGCTATTCCGATGGTGCTCTTTCTACATACGAAAAAAGATTCTTTGATGAACTGACAAGAAACGGAACCTTATCAGAAATATAAGTCGAAGACCTTGGGCCGTGTCAAATGAACGTGGAACGTTATTATCATTTCATAATTGGTTAAAGAAAAATAATTCCAAGAACAAAACCGTTTGAACTGCCCGCACTCTGGTATGATGAATGGTATGAGCTGCACAAAATCGTTCACAAATTTGGGCTTCGAGCATGATCTTTTTGTGGTGAAAGCGATAAAGGAATACGTGGTAAGGAAGTAAGATGCTGGACCCCGTAACGCTGGAGATACTGAAGAACGCATTTACCGCAGTGCCCGAGGAGATGGGTGCCACATTAAAGCGGACGGCATATTCCCCCAATATAAAGGAGCGAATGGACGCCTCCTGTGCCGTCTTTGACGCTCACGGCAGGATGCTCGCTCAAGCAGAGCATATCCCCGTGCATCTGGGCGCAATGCCACTTACCGTTGCGTTCGCTATGAAGCATTTAGAAGAACTGCACGAAGGTGACCAGATAGTAGTGAATGATCCCTACCATGGCGGTTCACACCTCCCTGACCTCACACTGATAAAGCCGGTATTCTTTGGAGCGGAGCTGGCGGGATATGTGGTAAACAGAGCGCACCATGCAGATGTTGGTGGCATATCTCCGGGTTCAATGCCGGGAAATAGTACAGACCTCTTCCAAGAAGGGCTTATCATACCACCATGTAAGCTCGTCGTCGAAGGGCATGAGAATGCAGACGTTTTTGCGATCATAAAAGCGAATACGCGCACGCCGGTAGAGCGAATCGGCGATATCCGAGCTCAAATTGCTGCGAACAATTTAGGTGCACTGAGAATGCAGGAATTCATCCGTAAGTACGGCGCAGATACGTACAAAGGGTTTGCAGAGAGCATCATAGCGTATAGTGAACGGAGAATGCGACACGCGATTTCGGCAATGCCCGAAGGCACCTACGCCGCGGAGGACTTCCTGGATGATGATGGCATTACCGACGAACCGGTGAAACTAGCTGTGAGTATAACAATCGCCGAGAGTTCTGTTGCTCTCAATTTTGAAGGCACGGATAGGCAACGAAGAGGTAATATTAATGCGCCGTACGCCGTGACGCTCTCTGCCGTGTACTATGTCATGCGATGCGTGACCGACCCGGAAATACCTCCCAATCATGGGTGCTACCTGCCGATATCCGTTTACGTGCCTGAAGGGACGATTTTAAATCCAAAACCACCGGCAGCGGTGTCGAGCGGTAATGTGGAGACGTCGCAACGAATCGTGGATGTCCTGCTCCTTGCTTTACACGAAGCGCTCCCTGACATAATCCCGGCGCAATCACAAGGCACCATGAACAATGTAGTTATAGGTGGTCTCATGGGTGATAACGGAGAGCGATTTACGTACTATGAAACCATTGCTGGCGGTCAGGGTGCGTTGCCGTATAAGGATGGCGAGGATGGTATTCACACGCACATGACGAACACGGCAAATACGCCGATAGAAGCGTTAGAGCTTGCATATCCACTGCAGGTAGAGCAGTATGAGCTGATTCCCGGTTCTGGTGGGAATGGCAGGTACAGAGGTGGGGCGGGCATACGACGAGCTTTAAAGGTGTTGATCGACAATGCTACGCTTTCCATTCAATCGGACCGTCGGAAATATCCGCCCAAAGGGTTGCGTGGCGGAGAAAATGGGCGAACAGGGAAGAACTATATATTGAGAAACACCAAGCGAGTGGATTTACCATCGAAGGTTACTATGGCGCTCGAAAAGGGCGATATCGTGGTCATTGAAACGCCCGGTGGAGGCGGGTATGGTCAAAAGCAGCAATGATTCCACGGTTCACAGCCGATGGACGCTTTATTCGCTTATTAGAGCCGCGCGGTCCATCAAACCGACAACCTTTTATGTGATAATTTTCATAATATAATGCAAGTGAAGGATGATAGGGGGTGATTGTGATGTGTAGTGTTGGGGGAGGCGACTTCAACCTGGAAATTGAGGAGTTAGAATTCGAGCGGTTCCAATGCAAGGACTGCGGCAACAAGTTTGAGGGGATGGGCGAGGACGTGATCTGCCCGTCATGCCAGTCGGAAAACGTTGTTAAAATATAACTGGCGCAGCGTCAAAAGGCCGTTTTCCTGGTGTTACAGGATACTACTGTTCATGGTATTGTCGTATAGTCACTTATTTAAAGGGCGGAGCCTAACTGGTAACAAACGGAGAGGCTCAGATGAAAAAGGATTTAGATACACTATTAGAGGATTTGACGCATATTCATGCTGATTTTAAACCGCTGTCGACCGAGAAGATCGAAGTGGCGGAGTGGGTGCGGTGGAAATGCAGGTATGGGTGCAAGGCGTATGGCAAGCATCTGAATTGCCCACCGTATGTCCCCTCGCCCGAAGAGACGCGGCGATTGATAAGCTGCTATGAGCGCGCAGTCCTTGCTCGATTTGACGCGCAACCAAACGTCGGCGTTCCGCCTGCACGCATCCACCATTTCCTTTGGGATGCGATCAAAGAGTTGTACGACACGATGTTCGAGTTCGAGCGGCACGCCTTCCTGTCCGGCTATTACAAGGCATTTGCACTGGTTGGACTCTGCTGTGCGTACTGCGATGAATGCATACCGGAGCGGAAGAATTCTGTGTTAGATCAAGCGCCGAAGCGATTCTGTGTACACCCGCATAAAATGAGACCCGGTATGGAGGCCTGCGGAATCGATGTGTTTAAGACAGCGCGGAATGTCGGCTATGAAGTTGAAGTACTTACCTCGCCTGATGAGCCGATAACCTTCTTCGGGTTGCTTTTGATCGAGTGAACCCATTTTAAGACAGTGAAACTGCGCAGTATTTAATCGCCCTACACCACTTTCTTCTCTTTCATCAAGCTCTTCACTTCATCTTCATCTTTTATCTTCAAGACGAACGTTCCATGGCACGGTTTCACATACGGGAATATCACGTGGCTGTCCTCCACGCCAATAAAAATCGGTGGAACACCTATCAAATACACATCAAACAATTTAAACCCCGGTTCTACCTGGTACACCTCTTTAAAATGCTTCCGTATATAGTCCCGACTCTCTTTAAACGATGTGCGCGATAATAATATCTTGTAATCCATCAACTCGATACACCCCATCACTTTACCTCCTTCATCGTTTCGTCTATCATCTTCTTTAACGGTAGTGGATTATGAACCGCTTTTGCAACGAGCTTCGTGCAGCCAAATTCAATCTGCTCAGCGAGGGATTCCGCATCAGTACCAAAGATGAGTGCGAAGAGTTGCGCGTTCGAGATGCTCTTTATAGTGGCGAGATACGATAACCCTGCATCGTTATGCACGAACACGGTGCACAAATCGAAATCCATTCGCTTCTCGGCGAGCGATTCGATACAGGTATCCAAGTTTACCATCTTATCCAGAGTCACATAACAGCCGTTCGGGTCAGAGACGTTCAGGAGGCGAAGTGCGGAATCTGTTCCTGCAACGGTTACCTCCATTTCCGCATCCTTCAGCCTTTTCACAAGGTAAAGTGCAAGACTCGTTTGAACGGGTAGCTCCGGACATCCTAACAAGAGCAAGGCTCGTTTACTCATCCTCTTTCAATGCCCCCTTTATCCACCGCAATGCGGCAATTGCATCGTCTCGTTTCAAATCTCTCTTCTCCTCGCTTAAAAATCTCCGCAGCTTCTCGACCTCTACGCTCAAATCTCGTTCCGCAATTGATAATATCTTCTCATACTGCCGTTCCGGGTAATACAACGATTTCGCGACCCCCAAGAGCTTCTCCTTGTCGTCCATGCTTAGTATTTCCTTTTCTACAGCGATATCGAGATTGTGGCGGATATTCACGAGCGGCTCGGATAAAGCCTTAAAAGACTCAGGTTCGAATATCAGGGCAACTTCATCATCAGACACAAGTTCACCTTTCTTATATAGTTCATAAATCGTGCCAACACCCACCATACCGTACGAATCAAGTTCAGAGGCCCTCAAGGCGCCCATACTCGAAGCGCCTATCACTTGGACTCCTTCTTTGAGCGCGTACAGGATCTCACGGTGCGCGATGGCGCAGGCTTGAAAGAAAATGCCGTCAATCAATCCTATGATCTCAGCGTCTTCGCGGACTGCGGTGAAAATATCCCCGCGGCCCGCAGGTGGCCTATAGTCCGCGTCGAGTATGTTCCGTGCCGTTGCTCTATCGAGACTCGGGCCCAGAAACACGACCACCTTTCTTTCGGGCATTCCTGCACCTCTTTCCTATCCGCTCACCATCGACTGCGAACATCTCCAATCCGGGCACGATTACCCTCACGACCGGTAAACCAATCTCTTTTCTCGTCAAATCTACGACGATCACGCGGTCCAATCCCACTCCTTTTACACGCTCGAGCATGTGAGTGACATCCTCACGAAAATCGTTACTAGCAAACGACAGGGATTCCACGCTATCACAATCTTCATCCTCCGCTATTTCAAACCAATGCTTGTTCATCTTCTGCATCCATTCGTACCCCATCATTCGTCGTACATCGGCGTGCACCGTATCTTCCCGCGCGCCGTGGATTTGCGTGAGTCTGCTCTGCGCCACCTCCGTGATCGCCCGCTTTATGGCAACGCCCACATCGGTATGGGTTCCCATGCCGATGGTGAGGAGTGCGGGATCCTTCAACATAGTATCATCCGAAACCGCCGCAAACGTTGGCACACCGACGTCACTCGTTATATCCCGTATGAGCACTGAGACCTCAGCATTCACAAACTTATCTATCAGATTCCGGATCTCGCCCGCTTCGATCTTCACGGTCGGGCCCGTATTTTTGGTTATTTCAACAAGAGACCACGCGTCTCGTTCAATCACTTCCGCAAGACCATGAAAGATCGCTTCTTCCAGCTCATTACCTCCTGCCAAGCCGTTCGTATTGGTCCGGAACAGCCGAACGTTATCATATCGTGCGGGCAGGGGATGGAATACCGCATTTGCGGGTACATAGAGCTCTTCACCATGTACCAAATCAAATCCCTTCACCCACGGGATACGAACTTCCTCAATATTTTTTACATAATCGGGAAGAACCAACTCTTTGGGATGTAACGCAGATTCATTCGCGCTGAGCCTGGAAAAACTTTCCATTACCAGGTCTCTGTCTCCGACTTCCGCGGAGTATCGTTCTATCGCCTCCATCATCGCGGACACTTTCGCTTCCTCTGCCGTCGTCCCTTTACCGTTGTACACCGATATCGCGCCGCCCTCCGCAGTTGGTCGTATACTTGAGAATACCGGTATTCCTATTCTATCAAGCCCGGTTATGTCTGCGACGCGAGTCACCCCAGCGGCAGGCATCTTTGGCTCTACCCGAAGTAACGTCTCCCCCGGAGAAACTGCACGATGCGTTCCCTTCTTATAGCCCTTGATACACGGTTTAAGTTTCATTCTACCGAAGATTTGTTTAACGGCCTCATCTGAGATTCCCAATCACCACAATCCACACAATTAGGGTTTCGCTCAATCGCAAACTCCTCCGTCCTTGATTCTAATCCATCCCAGACCAGGAGCCTGTTCGTCAACAGGGATCCCATTCCTACAATATATTTCACCACCTCGGTTGCTTGAATGCTCCCGATAACACCACAGGTGGTACCTACTATCGGAAACGTTTCTGGTGGATGCGCTTCAGGGAATATGCAGCGTAAGCATGCTGTCTGCCCAGGGATTATCGTGGTCACCTGACCTTCAAATCCGTACACGCCAGCATGAAAAAAGGGGATATTCTTCTGTAACGCCACCTTATTGAGTAAGTATCTTGTGTGAAAGTTGTCCATGGCATCGACAATCGCGTCAGAATCATTGACGATGTCGGCAACCGAATCTTCATCTATCCGCTGATGCAGGACCGTCACGTCCACCTCGGAATTCATCTTTGAGAGCTTTTTCTCAAATGATTCCGCTTTTCCCCGCCCGATATCTTTCTCCCAGTGCAGTATCTGACGGTTCAAATTGCTCAGCTCTACAACATCATCATCAACGACTTGTAGCGTGCCAATCCCGGCAACGGTTAAATATGCGGCGGATACCGAACCCAGCCCGCCGGCACCAGCTATGGTAACTTTTACTTCTTTAAGCTTCTTCTGACCCTCTACTCCAAAGATCTTTATCTGTCTCGCGTATCTCGTTAATTCTGCCTCATCGACAGAAGCAGCATCCCCCGTATCGTCTCCCCTCATTCTCCTTAAAGTACCCATAGCACTCTTGACACATAACTCTGCCGTACAGTTCCCGCGGGTCGTCAGTCTCCGCCCCGCACAGTTCGCATTCCACCATTTTTCGCCCCCTTAACAAACCTTCCCTAATCCAAATTTGTCCATGAAGTCCGGGACGGGAATGACGTGCTTCACTTCCGGGATCTTGTTCTTTAACGTAGCCTCAACAAAGTTCACCAGTGTGTATTGGCTCATCGGACATCCTGCACATGCGCCGCGCAATCGTACCCGCACGACACCGTCTTCCACGCTCACCAGCTCGATATCACCGCCTTCCATCACTAAAAATGGCCTTATTTCTCGTTCGATTACTTCCTTCACTTTCTCAAGCATGTCACTTATCACTACCTCTTTTATGAGAGCGGAACTATATAAAGGCGTTCGATCATTTCGTTTCTGCGGCCAGAGTATGTTAAGGGCACTTATCAAGACACCCGATAGAATCTCAGGGTTGATTATATATGGGAAATCCGAACGTCCTTGAGGAGATATTGATCGGAGTAAGAGTTTCATGTATGTCACACCAATATAATACAAATCTGGGCGATACTTATAGAAATTTTGGATATGAATGGGGAAGAGCTATGGTAGAGGAAGAACCCCAGGTAAAAGCCAAACACCGGGCTTCTCAGACAACGCAATCGCCATTTGATCTCTCTCTATTTGGCGCACCCGCATTTAATCCCCCCTTCTTCGGGTCACCGTTCGATTTGACTCCAAAGAGAAAGAGTCGACCGAAAAAGTAGGGTGATTCTCTATAGCGGTTTTTCGTGAAGTAACGAAGAGATAAAGGTGGATTTCGGACAGTAACGGCTTCTTTCATTTTTGTAACTTACGCAATCCGTTCACCAGCCATTGGACCAGGTTGTAGCGAATAAATCTCCTCTATGGGTATCCTCACAGCCGCTATGGGCTTTGGTCTCCCTCGCTCCTCCGCACTCTTAGCAACTTTATCATATAACGGGCCTTTTTCCAGGATCTCCGCTTTACCCTTGAATTGGTACCCCGCCATTTTCTCTCGATCCACAAAGGCGACGGTCACGTCCGGCTTCTCCCGTAAGTTTTGCAGCGTTTTCTTGCCCGTGCCTTCGGCGAAGACGAGTGTGTCTTCGGTAACTAATCTCATGCTCCCTTTTGGTGCTATGTTCGGTCTCCCATTTCGATCTACGGTGCCAACAAATGCCAGTCCCTTTTCAATTACCTCCTTCATCTCATCCGTTACAGTCACCATCTTCTCTCATTCCCCTATTTTTACATACGTAGTGCATTATAGTAAAGAGTAGGTAGGGGACAAGAAAAGATGGAACAGCTCAAAGCAGTGCGTGTCGGTCGGATCACCGCAGCAACTGTGCTATCCTTTCTTCTCCTCTTCAGTCTTCTTACTCCTCTCTGCCCTATCCCGATTGCCACTGCCCAGACACCTGTCTCCATCTATTATTTTTATGCCGAAGATTGCCCGCACTGTCAAGAAATGATGGTTGTCATAGAGGAACTCGAAGCGACATATCCGGTAATTGAGGTTCATAAGCTTGAAATCTCCTATAACACAACGAACAGCGACCTGTTTAATGATTTTATTCTGACGTATAATCCTCCAGCTGTTGACATACCTGCGTTTTTCATTGGCACTACGTCCCTTATCGGCTCTGCACTGACAAAAGAACGGCTTGAAGCGGAAATCGAGTTGTGCCTGCACGACGAATGCCCTGACCCGCTTACATTGATAATGAACGGGAGCGGGGCGGAGGAGTCCCAATCTCCACTGCTGATCATGCTCATGGGAACGGCGTTGGTGGAAGGTATTAACCCGTGCGGGTTCGCCGTCTTGATCGTTCTGCTTGCATCGCTGCTCTTTGCGGAATCGAAAAGAAGAATTCTCTATGTGGGTTTGGCATTCATTGCAAGCGTTTTCTTCACCCACGTATTCGTCGGCTTTGGCATTATGGAGTTTTATCTCATTTCGGGCCTGACCCCTATCATGAGGGCACTCGTAATCGTGATCGTCCTCGCCGCAGGTATTATTAACATTCGTGATTTCTGGCGTGATAAAGCCACGTTGGCAATCCCCTCGGCGCTCAAACCGAAACTTGCTAAACTTGCGGGCTACGCATCGACTCCCGGTGCTGTGCTCTTAGGATTCCTTGCCACTATTGCAGGCCTTCCCTGTACCGGGCCGCTCTACCTTACCATGCTCGATCTCATTGCCGAGGTTCCGTCAAATCTGCACATTTATCTCATCCTTTATAACGCTCTCTACGTCCTACCCCTGGTTGTCATTCTTGTCATTGTTTATAAAGGAACCTCCCCCGAAAATGCTGAGGAATGGAGAAAGGGGACGAGAAGGTACATGAAGCTCATCGCCGGAGTAGTAATGGTCGCCATTGGCGTTGCGATGCTCTTCGGAGTTATTTAGTCGCAACAATTGATGAGTATCTATTCGCTTGTTTCGTGCACTCTGAAGTATCGCCTCAATATATCGGTGACTTTAGCTGTATCCTCTTCATTATCTTGGTAAATGGTCACCACGCCATGCTCAATTTCAACGTTACTGTGACCAAACCTTACGTTGTTATCGGCAGATTCATTGGCATATCGGGTCAATATGCCTCTGATCATCTCATCGACGGAGTTGAGAGCAGCTTCCATGCCACAGGGGGGAGTACATGCAATATCCTCAGGTCGGAAACTTACCCGGAAAGTCCTCTTTTCCATGAGTGCTCACCGCCACGCTGATACTTTAATTTTCTCTCCATCCTGAGGTTCAAGCCTCTTCAGCCTATCTGGCTCCGCTATCGTTCCCACAATATTGACAGCCGACGCTGGTAGTATTTTGTCCTCCGATGTGCTTATGGGTGTCTTACCGTAAAAAATGCACAGCGTATTCCCCGCAGGCCAGTATCCTATATCCCCTTTGCGTACCGAGTCCCTCGCATTCTCTTCATCCATTACCACCGGAACATCAAAATAGACTTCATCGCCCCAAGTCATCACTTCTGATTCGATCGGCAGCGCGGCCATGATCTTTGCCACGGTCTTTGGCGAGAAATCAGCGGTAAGCGTCGCTTCAAACACTTCGTCTTTTAGTTCGATTTTGACTCTCATTGTGCATGTATTGGTTCGAGAAGTCTTATCGTTATGCGTTCATTCAACATATAGCGGCTGACTTTGTTTTTTGAGCTGACTTCGGGTATTACTGCTCACTCGTTTTTCAGGTTGGTTATGTGCTGAGGTCACCGATGTGGGTGTAGACGAAAGCAGCAATAAGCGCGCCAATAACGGGGCCGATGATATACACGGGAAACTGCGCCCAAAGGTTGGGCCCACCAAACAACGTATTTCCTACGTAAGGCCCGAAGGTGCGTGCGGGATTGAATGATGCTCCGGTAATGTTCCCCGTGGTGGTTATCCCGCCTCCTACTACCAGTCCGATGATTAGGCCAGCAAACTGCTTGGGTGTCCGTTTGTCAACTGCGAGTGCCATGATGGTCATCATTAAAAAGAACGTGATTACCGTCTCGTTGAGAATTCCTTGAGCGTAACCGATTCCCGGGAATAACGCGGTGGCACCACAACAGCCCACCGTCGCGGCACGTTTACCAACAATCGTAACGAACAGGATGCTGGCCAACGTTGCTCCAGTAAGCTGGGAGGCGACGTAAGGAATGACCTCTTTTGCGGGAAATCGCTTCACGGCCCACAATGCGACCGTTACCGCAGGATTGATATGACCGCCTGAAATATGTCCGAACATGTAAATTGCTGCGGCTACCGCAATAGCAAACGCGAAACCGATTGCGAGCCAATCACCAAGTCCGCCGAGCGCACCGATCCCCTTACACAGGAAATCCGATTGCCATTGCTCTCCTTCTGCAAGCAGAATCGTGATGGCTGCCGCTCCTGCGCCTATATAAACGAGCATGAACGTTCCTATAACTTCAGCCGCGCATCTCTTTTGAAGATTCGGTTGTTCCTCCATCCCTTTGTCTCCTGGATTTCTCTCAAAAAATAAGAGGAGAGAAGCTGGGTATTCGCGCTCCTATTTAAATGCCGCTACACCCGCTTCCGCAACTTTTATGTCCTCAGGGACAGCACCGCCACTGACACCGATTCCGCCTACGAGTTCCCCTCCTTTCCTCAGTGGAATGCCGCCTCCAAATATTACCAGTCTCCCCTGGTTCGTTGCATGTATGCCAAACAGTGATTCTCTCGGCTGTGATGCCTTCCCCAATTCCGCGGTCGTCATGTTGAAAGCAACCGCGGTAAATGCCTTGTTAATGGCTATGTTTATGCTCCCTAACCACGCCTTGTCCATCCGTTCGAAGGCCACTAAGTTCCCTCCTACGTCCACAACGGCAATGTTCATAGGCACACCAATCTCTTTCGCTTTTGCTTCCGCTCCTCCCAAAACCTTCTTCGCTTCTTCTAAGGCCAAAACCATATCGCGAAACACCTCCTCTTACACGTGTGCCATCAGCTTCAATCCAAACTAATGGCATGGGGTAGTTATAATCGTGGCCATAAATATTTTTCGCTTTTGTCCCGGATCCCCACCCTAAGCTCTTTCTCGAAGCATTGATCAAGCTCGCCTTCCTTCATTCCTTGTATCTCTGCCACTAGAGCGTGTTTTAGCAGCTTCACGACATCCCCGGGTCTAATTGGGTTGCGATGCGTAGAACTAAAGCTGATGGTATCTTCTTCCTGACCGGCGACAAAACACCATCCGGCGAAGTATAGAATAAGCGTACAACAGGGAATTACCAAAATCGCCGCCGCTTTATCCTGTAGGCAACGACGCAGAGTGTCGCAATTGAGAGCGCTGCTTCAAAGCCTGGTATCGAGAAGGTAGACGTTTCAGTAGGCACAAGCGTATAGTTGCTCGCATTCCAGGTGTCTATTCCGCCGAGTACATTATAGACCCTTTTAGATCCGTTTTTGATGAGTAGATCACAGGCTATCGTGGAATCACTCCCGTTTTCGCTGAACACCACGATTTTATCGCTCGTATTGAACTCTATGGTTCTGTTACTCAAGTTTGACAACGGAATTGAGAGTGCGCCTTCTACATGCGCCTGGTCATATGCCTCCTTGGGTCGCACGTCCAGAATAATGAGCTCTTCGGAGTCACTCATTCGCTTTGCCTCTTCCACATCGATGTTTACCGTGATAACCTGATCAGGCTGAGACGTGATAGCGATACTGTGCGTTGCTTTCACGACTTCCCCTTCAGACGTAACCGATGCTTCAATAGAATAGGTTCCCTGGCTTATCCCAGCACAAGAAGAGCATGAGGGCAGTGTTTTTGTGAACGATATGTTGTTTGTGCCGGTGGTTAAATTGTGGTTCTGGGAATAAGAGACGTAATACACCCCTTTTGTACTCTTTACGCCGGAAACGGTGATGACTGCGTTGGTTATATTCTTAGGAGAATACACGGATAAGAACACATCCATATTTTCCTTCGCGCTGTATATGTCTTTGTCTGTGCTAAATGACACAATTTCTACGCCGTTATTTGCTGATGCTGAAGGAGTAGCTGCGCATGCGCTTTGCATACCTGCACCGACGAATGCAGAAACCAGCACCACTACCGTTACCAATATTGTGAATTGTTTCCTCCTCATTTCTCGGTCACCAACAGGTGGTTATAACAGTTGTTGTATAAAAAGGGCACCGGTGTAAATAAACTTGGTAGCAAATAATTTCTCTTAATAATCATAATCCATAATCCGAGGTAATGCAAAAGCTTGAGGATTTAAACGCTCTCCGGGCGCAGTCTTTAAAGAAGAAGAAACGAGCAGCGGAGATGGTACGTGCCCCAGTGGAGATAGTTAACCTTTGATTTTTTCAGCCAGCTCGGCGACACGTTTTCCCAGCGCACGGCATTCCCTCTTAGCTTGCTCGTCCGGTTCATCATTTGCCGCTGCACCATAGTGCCCGCCCGTGGATAATGGGTCACCGCACACAATCATGCCATGCACGAGCATTGCCTGTAGGA
Organism: uncultured Halobacteria archaeon; assembly: GCA_964400255.1. GTDB lineage: Archaea > Halobacteriota > Syntropharchaeia > Alkanophagales > Methanospirareceae > JACGMN01. The sequence continues at coordinate 11,136 of CAYNTR010000011.1, read as the reverse complement.
TGGCAATCATGGTTGTTTCCCTCCCTCCTGCGCGGTGTGCTGAAGACGAGAATGCCGCACCGATCTTGTTTTCCAACTCACCGCGTATCTCGATTGATCGGTCAATTAACGCTTTTACCTCCTGTGCCGGTAATCCGAAGTACGTGGGCGAACCGATCAGTATGCCATCGGCCCATCGCAGGTCCTCTATGTCCACATCCCCTGCTGTTTTCCGTCTCGTCTCAGCGCCCTCTTCACGTGCGCCTCGCTCAACCTCCCTTGCCATCGTCTCGGTATTTCCCGTCCCTGTATGGTAGATCACGAGAATATTTGCCATTTTTTCCCGCCTTTTTATTACCCATCGATATATCTGAATGTGAAGTATGACTAGAAGAGGGTTGCAGTACTTCACACTTTCGGAGATCGAACCGCGGGTCTGGTTTATGCTCACCTGCTGTAATTTCCAGTGTAAAGGTTGTTTTCGACCCGCACGGGATGGGGGCGGCACACTGCTCACGGCAAACGAGACCCTCGAAAGGATGGAGCGCGCATGTCTGAATTACTATGGAAAGCTTCCCACAGAGGCGATGATTACCGGTGGTGAGCCTACACTCGATAAGGAGTATCTACTGACTCTGGTTAAGGGATTAAAAGACCGGGGCTTCGAAAAAATCGTGCTCATGACGAACGGGTATGCATTGGGCGAGGATGAGCGTTACGTCACTGAACTGAAAGAAGCGGGCTTGACCGAGGCACATGTTGATGTGAAGGCGTTTTCCGAGGATATTCATATCGGGTATACGGGTAAATCAAACCAGCCGGTATTAAGAGCCATTGAGAAGTTGAATGAATCCACGATAGACCTGCTTGTTCAAACGATTTTTATGCCCGGGATTGTTGAAGATGCGGAGATAGAAAAAATAGCGCAATTTCTCGCATCGGTAAACAAAGATATACGATATCGGATCAATCCGTTCGTGCCGGTTTTCGCATTTGAAAAGGTAACGAGGCGTCCGACGCTGGAAGAGATAGAACGCGCTTATGCGATTGCCGTAAAGTATCTCCCAAATGCGATAATCAGTCGTAGCTGTTATCGCGAGTATCCCACGCCACCACCGCAAAAGACGTGGATAACCGTGTATCCAGATCTCACGGCAAAGCGGAGAGGTATGAAGGACCAGATGCAGGATCGATTATCGTGGCTCAATAGCGTACGGTCTTCTGAGAGTAGAGAGGATTGGCAGAAGGAGGAATGGGACTTCACGTTGCGGCACAGTTTAGTCGGTATTTCAGAAGTCACGGTGCAGCAGTCAGAGCACAACGAGAAGAAGGAGTTAGGCCCGGTAAAAGTAAAATTCCCGCTTTCGTTACATGGTTTAACGAAAACGAGAGAGCTCGAACTCGATTGCGACGGCTCTACAACCGTGGAAGCCGTGATGAAGGACTTAATAGAGAAATACGGAGACGATTTCAGAGAAACGGTATTGGACCAAGAGGAAGACAATGGAGGCATAAAGATCAAGCGCTCTTTCAACGTTTATCTTAACGGAATGAACATCAAGAACCTGAGCGGTATAAAAACGGAGGTTCACGGAAACGACGAACTCATCATTCTCTCGTGGGTGAGCGGAGGGTAGTAGTCTTCCCCAAAATTCTTCTTCCAAGTAGAGTTGTTCGGCTCTCTCGAGAAGGGCAAAAGTTTATAAGGTTAAAACCCGACTTTTAAATACAGTATTTCAAATATATTTGAAATAATGGGTGCCGTACAAACGATTGTGGAAGCGGGTGTGGATACGCTGCTGGAGTATCTCTCACTCCATGTTTTGTCCTGTTTAGTGCCCGCGTTCTTCATTGCCGGTGCCATTGCGGCTCTCTTATCAAAGGAGGCGGTACTCAAATACTTCGGGGCGAGCGCGAAGAAGTGGCTCTCGTATAGCGTCGCGTCCTGCTCTGGCACGATACTTGCGGTCTGCAGTTGCACGGTTTTGCCGATGTTCGCAGGTGTGTACAAACGGGGTGCGGGCATCGGGCCTGCCACCGCGTTCTTATACTCAGGGCCGGCGATTAATCTCCTCGCCATTGTGCTTACCGCACGCGTGCTCGGTCTGGCTATCGGAATTGCCAGAGCCATAAGTGCCGTCTTGATGGCCGTGGTGATCGGCTTGAGTATGGCAACGCTATTTGGCCGCGAGGAAAAAACTGAAAGGGCGATACTCAGCACACCTCAGGTTGCTGTGGTCGACGATGCTGAGGTAGAGCGCCCCCGGTATATTGTAGGGTTGTTTTTTGTACTCTTGGTGGCAATACTTCTCGTGGGTGCGTCAGGGCTGATCTCTGTGATCACAAAAATCACCACCCTTTCCGTCATGATACTGGCGCTTGCGGTGATCGTTATTCATTATTATTCCAAAGAGGAAGTGAAAGAGTGGGGGAGTGAGACCTGGTGGCTTACCAAGCGAATATTCCCTATCCTTTTGGTTGGCGTATTTGCCATAGGGCTTATAGGCGGTATCGCAGCGCTTTATGCGCCTTCCCATGATCCTCAAATCGCAGTGGGAGAGCTGACGAAACCATATTTCGGTACCAATTCCTTTTTGTCCTGCTTCTTGTCGTCCGTAGTGGGTGCGATCTTATATATGCCAACGTTATTGGAAGTGCCGATCGTCGGTAATCTTTTCGGGTTCACAACGGGGCAGATGGCTGCGGGACCCGCGCTCTCGCTCTTGCTCGCGGGGCCGTCGCTCAGCCTTCCTTGTATGGTCGTGATATGGCAGACAATCGGGTGGAAGAAAGCTTCCACGTACATAGCCCTGGTTGTGCTCTTCTCTACGTTCGTCGGAATGATGTATGGGGGTGTTGTAGGATGAGCATGGGCGGCTTTTTGGGAGAGAACAAGAACTATCGCAGGAGAGTGGAGCGAAGATGAAAATAGAACTCTTAGGAGCGGGCTGTTCTAAGTGCAGAGCGACAAAAAAGTTGATTAAGCGAGTTATTCAGGATTTGCAGGTGGATGCAGAGGTTGTTGAGGTCTCCGATCTCGACGAAATTGTAAACCGTGGCGTGATGGTAACACCTGGTGTTTTTGTCGACGGTAAGCTCAAGTCTACAGGCAGGGTCCCGTCAAAGGAGGAAATAGAAGGTTGGCTTTCTGCTCGTTCGGACGCATCGGAAGTGGCAGAGACGAATGACACGAAGACACAAGAGTTATGTGCATGCCTGTACTATCTTCAGGAGCAGGCGAAGATGATCAAGAAGGAGCCGTTATTGTACAAGTTAACGTGCAAAGGATGTGGCATTGCGTTTTCAAGCAATATACAGAAGGAGTATTGCTTCGATTGTGAGAAGGAGAGGAGCGGATGAAAAATGGCTAACAAAGAACGGAAACTGGGGATCTGGGAGAAATATCTCTATGTGTGGGTGATCCTCTGTATTCTCGCAGGAACGATTCTCGGCAGAGTGTATCCGCAGCTCGCGGAGCATCTAGCACGGCTGGAAGTGGCGCATATCTCTATTCCCATTGCGATCTGCCTGTTTGCCATGATCTATCCGATCATGGTTCAAATCAGCTTTGGCGAAGTGAAGCGTGCACTTCTGACGCCCAAGCCAATCGCCACGACGCTCTTCATGAACTGGGCGATCAAGCCGTTCACCATGGCGTTCTTTGCCTGGTTCTTCCTTACCGTGGTGTTTGCACCGTACTTACCGCAGGGTGCCACGCTCACCCCGCTCGGCGAGATACCGCTCATTCGCCAGTACGTCGCGGGCTTGATCCTTCTCGGTGTCGCGCCCTGTACCGCGATGGTCCTCGTCTGGAGCTACCTCGCGGAGGGGAACATGGCGCATACGCTCGTGATGACCGCGATCAATTCTCTCTCGATGGTTTTTTTATACGCGCCACTGGCTACCTTCCTCATCGGCGTTTCAGGGATCAAAGTGCCGTGGGCGACCATTGCGCTTGCAGTGCTCATTTACATCTGCACCCCGCTGGTGGCGGGTTGGATTACAAGAGATCAAGCGATTAAACGGAAAGGGACAGCATGGTTTGAAAGCAGGTTTTGTCCTTGCTTGGGGAAAACATCGATCATCGCGCTCCTGATCACGCTCATCGTGCTCTTCACCTACCAGGGTGAGACGCTCGTCGAGCTGCCAGCCATTATCGGCATGATCACGGTCGGCATCTTCGTGAACATCCTCGTCGTCTTCGCCATTACGTACCTCATCTCGAAGCCCATAAAACTGGGTTACGAGGATGCCGCACCCACCGCAATTATCGCCGGGAGCAACCATTTCGAGGTTGCCATAGCCGTTGCCACGACCTTATTCGGATTGAATTCCGGCGCCTCACTTGCGACCGTCGTGGGCGTGCTCACGGAAGTTCCAATCATGCTCTTTCTCGTATGGCTCTGTAAGCGAACGCGGGGGTTCTTCGGATGAGCGACAGACCTTATCTTCACGGAACCAAAGCCGATGATCCCATTGGTGGGCGATCTGGGAAAGGCGAAGTTAAGTGGATGGGAGCGAATGGGAGAAGAACTGCCGATGATTTCTCTTGGAATAACATCGCACGAATGACGACGGGCGTGTACGAGGAGATTTTGAGATAATGTATAAAAATGGTGAAAAATAGGAGGTGATAGGTCATGACGCAAAAAAAGAAAAGGAAATGGGATTCGATAAGGAGGAAATGGGCGGACGAAGTGGAAACGGAGGAAGAGAAAAGAGCAGAGATTGCCAGCTGCCTGTTGAGGCCTGCCGGGAAGAACCCGTATTATCTGTTCAGGGGCACGGATTGTATCGCTATAAACAACCTGGCAGAGTTGCAGGACCGAATTGATATGTTCATGGAAAACGAAGCGGAGTGGGTGGCATCGTGGATAGAATACCTGGGCGATACAGAAACCGCGGATAAGATTAGAGCAACACCGAATGAATTCAAGAGGATCATTAGTGCACGATACGAAGAACTGAGTGGGTTTTAGAGTAAGTTCAGACACATGAAAGAAGGTGTTGTAATGCTTGAGGAGGAAATCGAAGTGGTGGATAAAAGGATCAAGGATCTCAGATGGTGAATCCCAATGGAAGAGAAGCTTAAAAAGCCGGATTATCCAGAAGCCCAGGAGAAGCTCATGAGTATCCTGGAGTTGAAGTATCCACCGGTTGCCGTCAGCCTCATCAGGCATGAGGCACTGATGCCAGCAGGGGTGAAGGAGCTTGATAAGCCGATGTTTTACTGCGCAATGGTGAAATATGCTATGCTCGGCAATGTCTTCTGCGCGCGAGAGGCACTCCATGCATGTAAGCGTGGTGCTTCCGCTTTGGGTCTATGCGAAATTCCAGAGGGGGAGATAACGGGCGAATTCTACGTAAATAAAGCGTCGTGTAGCCGTCGCGAAGCTGCGTGGCGGTTTTTAGACGCTTCCCCCAGTCTGGAGCCCGGAAGAATATACGCCACGCTTTTAGCTCCGTTAGCGAAAACACCCGTAGAACCAGATGTCATTCTTATAGAAGCGATACCACGGAGGGCTTTTGAACTCATCCATGCCACGCTGTACGACGTTGGCGGAAGAACAGAGAACTGGATTTCTCCTCCAAGGCAGGTCTGCGCATACGCTACCGTAAGACCGTATCTATCTGGCGAGCTTAACCTCACAATCGCCTGCGAGTCTGCGAGGATGGCTGCTCGTGGGGTTGGATGCGAATATCTTGATGAAACGGTGCTCGTGGGCTTGCCGGCTGAGATGCTTGGAACAGTGCTGGAGAATCTGCCGAGGATCGGTTATGTGAAGGCGAGACAACGCGCATGTTGAAAGTAAAACCACCAGATGGTTATCCACCGGAGGAGGGGCGATATCTGCGGGGTAATGATTACTCGCCCGCAGCTGTGGTAGCCATCTTGAATACGTACGACTTCAAGATACCACAACGTATTACAGACATTGTTCGGGTTTCGATCGAAGCCGGCGCCGCATTGGCCGGCACGCTCCAGACTGAGAACATCGGCATTGAGAAGATCGTTGCGAACGTGGTGGCCAATCCGAACATACGATATATCGTGCTCTGCGCCGTGGAGTCCCCGGGGCATCTCTGCGGCGATGCCCTGATCGCGTTGCTGGAGCACGGCGTTGATGAGCAGAAGAAGATTATCGGCACTGAAGCGCTCACCCCCTTCCTGTATAACCTGCCGATCGAATCGATAGAGCGGTTCAGGAAGCAGGTAAAGCTGATCAATCTCCTGAACGAAGGGAACCCGGAAGAAATAAAGAATGCAGTATGGGCCTGTTATCAAGAGGAGCCAACCGAGTTTCGTGAATACCTGCTCCACGATCCCGGCGCTTTCCCCGAGCCACCAATTGTGAAGCCGATAACGTGGCGAATCACCGAGCCCTGGAAAGAGGTGAGTGAAGCGGAAGAGCGGCGACTGAAGGAAATCATGGAAAAAGCAGCAGCGGCTGGAAAAGCGGCTCAGCAGAAATCCAAGATGGATGATGTATAGGAAGGTGAGGAAGATGCAAGTATTTGACCTTAAAGCACTGGGCGCATCTCCATACGAAGAGAGGGACAAGAATATCTTTTTTAAAGCTAGAGAATTCAAGGCAAGAATAATCGAACTTCCACCTGGCGGGGAGATGCCATCCTGTGAAATGACTTCTTATGTTATATTTTATGTCTTGAAGGGCGAAACGGATGTGAAAGTCAATCGAGAAAGGGTAACTGTCAAAGAAGGGCAATGCCTTATTACTGAGCCGACAATTCTATCGATGACCACAAGGATAGGTGTGAGGATGCTGGGTATACAGGTGTTGAAAAGTTGAGTTTACTGTGCTCCTTAGGTTCATAGCATTAAACATAGCCGATCCCGCTATCATGAACAATCTTAGGTTGAGTGTGTAGATGGAAGCGATAGAAGTGAAGGAGCTGAGCAAAAGTTTCGACGGGCTTACCGCAGTTGACCGTGTGACCTTCACCGTGCATCGAGGCGAGATCTTCGGCTTCCTTGGTCCGAATGGCGCGGGGAAGACGACCACGGTACGAATGCTCACCGGCGTGATCAAGCCCGATTCCGGTGAAGCACGAGTGCTGGGGCATGACCTCGGGATGGATACGGAGAAGGCGAAGGAAGTGCTGGGCGTTCTGCCTGAGACGGCGAATGCCTACGCGGATCTGACAGCATGGGGGAACCTGATGCTCATCGCTTCGCTTTATGGCATCCCACGGCGAGAGGCAGAGCAGAGAGCAACCAGCCTGCTCACGGAATTTGGGATTTATGAACGGCGAGCGAGCAAGGTGAAGGGCTTCTCAAAGGGAATGAAGCAGCGGCTCATGCTGGCCATGGCGCTCGTGAGCGATCCTGAAGTTCTCTTCTTGGACGAGCCCACAAGTGGGTTGGATGTGCAGAGCGCGAGAGCGATCAGGCAGAGGATAAAAGAGCTCCAGAAAGAGGAAAAAACGGTCTTTCTTACCTCGCACAACATGCAAGAGGTGGGCGAACTCTGCGATCGCGTGGGGATAATAAACAAAGGGAAAATGGTTACCGTAGATAGCCCTGAGAATTTACGAACTCGGATAGGAGGCTCATTGGCAGTAGAGGTGCGGCTTGACAAAGTGGTAGATATGAGTATGTTGGATTTCAATGCTGAGCGTGTCGGTGATACCTACAGGATTTATACAACCGAGCCCCACGACGTGATTCGCTCGATTGTTGGGTTTGCAACGCTTAACAGGTTGAAGATACTGAGCTTAAATGTTCAATCTCCCTCTCTGGAGGACGTCTTCGTGAAACTGACAGGAGGCTCGAATGGGCAGTAAGGTCTGGGCGATAGCCAAAAAGGACATTCAGATGTATTATTTCAAGGGTCCGGTGGTCATCTTCGGGGTACTATTCCCGCTCTTCCTCTTCCTCGCTTTTTACATAGGGCGAAATTTACCCGCGTCATTTCTCATACCCGGACTGGTGGCAATGACCATCTTCTTCACTTCCACCTCGGTCTCGCCGGTGATCATGCCGTGGGAGACACAGATGAGGACACTTGAGCGGCTCATCTCCTGCCCCATAACAGTGAGAACCCTGATCGTTGGCGACATACTTGCTTCTTTCATATTCGGTGCGTGCATCTCGGCAGTTCCTGTTGCCGTGGGCGTCGCAGTGGGTGTTGGCGTGAAGAGCCTAGTCATTTTAGCTACTGCAGTTCTCCTTTCTGCGTTCTGCTTCTCATCGCTCGGCTTGCTCTTCTCCGCCCCGCCGACGAGCTTGGTCTCCAACATCATGATGCTCTCTACATTCGTGAAGTTTCCCGTGATTTTCATCAGTGGTATCTTTATCCCGCTGGAGCAAATGCCGAGTTGGGGTGTCGCGGTGGCATCGCTCTCGCCCTTGACCTATTTTACGGACTTGGCGAGGTACTCCATTCAGGGCTATGCCTATTACCCCCTGTACGTTGATTTCGCGGCATTGCTCGGCTATTCCGCATTGTTTCTGCTCCTTGCTGTGAGGCTGCATGAACGAGCATTGCCGAAGAGGTTTTAATGGAGGGTGAAGGTTCTTCACGCTCGCTTGGAGGTTCTATCCTTCTCTCACTCATACGGTAATTGCATGGACGAAGCATTGCCGAAGAGCGGCATGACTCCCCAAGCTTTTATGCAGCAATTTCAAATAATCTTGAAATATAGGGGGAAGGGAAAGAAGGAGCGGACGGCTCAAAGATATGACGAGGTAAAAGCCCCGAGGAGCGGGGATAAAAGAGTAATGGGCGCATCAGAGAAGGAGGTGGGAGTCTCAGCACCCAAAAAGAATCATGTTGCATCGTGCAGTCAAGGCGTTCCTTGCAAGATACCTCCGTCTTATGAGATATCCTCAGAGACCTTAGAAACCGTAAAGCGGGTTATGAACGAGGATGTCAGTGATACAGTTGCAGGTTTAAAAGCGCTTGCTGATCCAATGAGAGTACGGATACTGAAGGCATTACGTGTAGCAGACCTCTGTGTCTGTGTTTTAGTTGAACTGATGGCGTGTGAATATTCGAGGCTTTCGTACCACTTGCGGGTGCTGAAAGAAGCAGGTCTGATCGAGTGCACACAAGACGGCACATTCTTGATCTACCGTCTTACAGAGTTAGGAGCGGAAAAGGTAAAGGTATTGTAGTGGTTCGCGTTCGATAACGCAATTGTGAACTATGGGTGGAAAAATGGAACTGAAAATTTTGGGCATGGGCTGTGCAAACTGTCGAAGGGTCTACGCAAACGCGAAGAAAGCGATCGAGGAACTCGGCGTTGATGTAAAACTCGAAAAAGTTGAGGATATCGATACAATAATCAGTTTTGGAGTGTTCATGACGCCAGCAGTGGTCATTGACGGAGAAGTCAAATCGAGTGGGAGAATACCAAGCATGGAGGAACTGAAAAAATGGCTGCAGGAATGAACCCTAAAGCGTCTCTGATTGCAGGAATGGTGGTAATGGGCATACTCATCACCTCATTAGTGTGCGGATGCATTGGACCTGACAAAGAACCTGAAGATCTCACCAACAGTTCACTGCACAATACTTCGCCGGCCGTAAACGTTACACCACCAGTCTCGAAGCCTGCGGATATAACGATAAAAGTCGTCAAATTTGAACCCTCGCGCCCGTGTCAGTCATGCATAAGGCTCGGCAATTATGCCAAGGAAACGATAGAACAGTACTTCCCAGAGGAATACCAATCAGGGAAAATAAGTTATGAGGCAGTTAATTATCAAGACCCTGAAAATATGGATCTGCTCAAGAAGTATGGTGTGAGTGGATCTTCACTGTATATTACGGTTATAACAGATGGCGAAGAGGAAATTCTCGATGCAAACGACATGTGGCTATATATTGGTAATAGAGAGGAATACATGAACGTCTTTAAAATTAAGTTGGAGGGCATACTAAGCGCGTACGAACATGTTTGAATCGATCGTACAGGATTTGATAACGAGCACGGAATTTGTGATACTCGTGGCATTTTTACTCGGCGTTTTAACTTCGATCAGTCCCTGCCCGCTGGCCACGAACCTCGCAGCGATCGCGTATATTTCACGGGATATTACCAAACCTCGTCACACCCCGTTAAATGGCATTGTGTATACCTTGGGACGGATCTGCACCTATTCGGTATTGGGCGTGGGTATCATTGTCATTGGCTTGAATGTGATCGATCTCTCGCTTACTGTGCAGCGTATCCATGGCGAAATTTTAGGCATTATCCTGATAATAGCGGGTTTATTCATGATTGGACTTCTCCATCTTAATGTCACGCTTAGTGGTGGACGGTTCACGGAGAAGCTCAGCCAAAAAACCGCGGACTATGGCCTGCTCGGTGCGTTCTTCATGGGTATTTTATTCGCGTTGGCATTCTGCCCGTACAGTGCCGTGTTATTCTTTAGTGCACTAATACCGCTTGGACTTGCTGCGGAATCAGGAATCATACTGCCAGCATTCTACGGCCTGGGTACCGGAATCCCCGTCATTATCTTTTCCGTTTTGTTTTACCTGGGTGTGCAGGAGCTGAACAGGCACGTGCAGAATGTGCAAAAAATAGAGAGGGTCTTAAGAAACAGTATAGGAGTAATCTTTGTGGTAATTGGGCTCTATTATGTCGTTTTATAGAACAAATGATAAGTGTATGGACTAGTTTTATATCACAACTCCAGTCTCTCTCATCTCTCTTACTAGCCATTTGCGTAACGATACATTCATAGCGGTTATTGCTGTTTATAGCTACTCCCTTCCCATCGGAAAGCTGGTCCAAAAGCTTGAACGAAACCCAAAAGCGAAAAGTTTAAGTACGATGACCGCAAATAGGCAATCCATGAGGTAAAAAATGGCTACCTCAAGAAAAGCGATCGGGATTTTTATTGTTGCAGCGATTGTAGTGATTGCTACGCTTACGCTGACTTCGGGCGTGGCATCTGCTACGAAACATGTAGTGAACCAAACATCCCCGGCGTGCGCCGACGGTAATTACTACTATACCTCGATCCAGGCTGCGGTATGGAACGCAAGTGACGGGGACATCATCATCGTCTGTCCGGGAAGGTACAACGAGACCGTTACTGTGAACAAAAGCAATATCGTGATAAAGGCGTTTAACTATATCGTGCCAAAAAGAAAGGATTATAAAGATGAACAATCCATTTTC
>CAYNTR010000010.1:0-32043 GCA_964400255.1 uncultured Halobacteria archaeon | reverse complement strand
GTTATTAGATCGGGTGTTTATAAAAGTCACGGTTTGTCGGACATTACCAAAAAAGTGTATGCATATTGATTGATTGGCTGATGAGGTCCCTGATAGTAGGAGATAAAGCTTCTTTGATGTTCATTTCACTTGTCGCTGCTATCGCCAGTAAGGTAGGTTGCTTGAAGCGAAAAGAAATTCGTTAGAAGTATAGATCCGTGGCGTTAGATGGCGCTGAACAGTGGCGCTGCTCTTATTTTTCTTGCGTCCTTTCCTTACTGAATAGTTGCTCTGCAGGGCATCCGAGTTCTCTTTGCCTGCAATATTTGCAGGCGAAAGCTCCCCGTACAAAGGCATTGCCCGCAAAGAAGAGAAGGACGAAAATTGCCAGCAGTATGAGAAGAGGCCACGTAAACTCTCGTACTAAGAGTATGATCCCACCAAGGATAGGGAATATAACGACCATAAAATCCGGCAGGAGTTGAGCAGGCGATATTTCCTTCTCAGCGAATTTCTGCGGGTCGCCCTTTTTGAACAACAGCGCGCATAACTTGCCTTTACCTAACCCGCAAACCTTACCACAATAATAACAGTCAACACAACTTCGTCTCAGTATCCCAAGCTCAATCCACAGGCAAAAAAGCAAGTAGAGGACTGTCACAACGATCCCCAATCCCGCGAGGATATAAGCGCCGAGGGCATAGATCGCGAGTGCAACCCGATTGGATAATAGAGCAATTCCCAGTGGAAAATTTTCATAACTTTTTGGTTCTTCCATTTCTCTCCACTTATTCAGGCCATGCTGTCATGAAGCCGATTTTCGTTAGCGCGGGTTGCAGGAGCTACGATGTCTCTCCTCCTAGGGTGGTATCTGGGCCACAGCACATATAAAGGTTCCCATTTCGGTGACGTACCTAAAGGAGAGAGATGAGGCACGGTGAAGGCAATTGCTGTTCGCGTCGGCGCACAAAAAGTTAATTCCAGAAGGGAAAATAGGAGGGGAATAATTCGTTCTATGGGAGGTGAAAAAATTCGCCCCCTCCCTTTTCCTCCCGGTGTTTGGTATCTGTAGCAGGAGTATAAAAAGGTTTTAAATCCCTTTCTTAACCTTCATTTTTCAGGGAATGAGCGCGAGGCGTGAACGTTTCATGAACTCCTTATCGAGCAACTCACTTCGTGGCGTTCGCTTCCTAAGCATAATGAGAGATGTTGACGTGTTCTCACTCATGGAAAACGAACCGAAGACCGAAATCTTTTTATTACTGGTAAAACTTGTTTTTTACCGAGAGGGAAAAGAGAGGTATAAATCGTTTCGTTCGGAGGTGAAAAAATTCGTTCTCTCCCTTTTCCTCCCGGTATTTAATATTTGTAGCACGAGCATAAAAAGTTTTAAAAATCGCGTTCTATCGCTTTTTCAAGCTTCCTATTTAGAGCAATGGTCGTTGGCTATGAACGTCGACAAGACCTGTCATCGAGCTACTTATTTGGTGACCAAGTAAAACTATAGCGATGAGAATCGGCTACCCCTGCATCAACTGGACCCTTGGCTGTAAAGGTGATCGGACCTTTCGGTTGAGGTCGTACTCAGAAGAACGATTGATCAAGACGGTTGAGAACAACCTGATCTGCCTGAGTGAGATGTTATCGTTTAATGTTAAGCACACACTTCTTTTTTTTCGAATAACGTCAGACCTTGTTCCGTTTGCCTCGCATCCCATTAATCAGTTCGATTGGCAAGGGTATTTTAAAGAGCAGTTCCACGCGATCGGCACGTGTATTGCAGGGCATAACATTCGGATCTCCATGCATCCCGACCAATTCACGCTCATTAATTCGGTAGATACCGAGATTTTTGAACGCAGTGTCAAAGAGTTGCGGTACCATGCGCAGATATTGGATCTGATGGAACTCGACCCTTCTGCCAAAATACAGATACACGTCGGCGGCGTTTACGGTAACAAAGCGATGAACATACAGCGGTTCATAACGCGCTTCAGCACGCTGGATGAAGGGGTACGAAGGCGGCTGGTGATCGAAAACGATGGTAAACTCTATAGTGTGAAGGACTGCCTCCAGATACACAGAGAAACAGGAATTCCCGTGCTGTTTGATGCGTATCATCATGAACTCAACAATTCTGGAGAAACGATCCGGGAAGCGTTTGAGCTGTTCACCACGACATAGAAGGAAAACGATGGCGTGCCTATGGTTGATTACAGTTCGCAAGAACCTGGCGACCGCACGGGAAAACATGCCGAATCGATTGATGTAGCGCACTTTTAAAAAATTATTGAAGAAACGAAAGACTTCGATTTCGATATCATGCTTGAGCTAAAGGATAAAGAAACGAGTGCACTGAAAGCGTTAGAGGTGTTGAAGGCGGTGAGTAGACTATAGTAGAATGGTTCTTTTTTCAGTCCATCGGAAATAATCCCTATGGGCTAATCTCTCAGTTACCTGCATTGAGTACAAGAATGTGGGTGATAACGGGAAGGGATCAAAGGAGTTCCAAAGAGTTCGGTTTGAAAATCTGTGATTTCTGGTAAAGTGAGCGAAGTTGGGGAAATAAAAATCTTGAAGTGCGCTGGGCCGTCATGATTGAAGATTGACACTTTCATCGTTACGCGCTCGTTTCCAAAAAGCTAAAGTGAAAATTGAAACGATATGAAGAATTGCGAGAGGGAGGATCGTATAACTTCCAAAGAAGCAAAATTTTTAAAATGTTATATCCGATTTTGACTAAATGTGATAAATGGGGCGAACCAAAAATGACCGTGTGGATAGATGAAAAGCTTGCCGTAACGCCGATGCCAACGAATGATATAGTCGAGGATTTAGCTCAAACATTCAAAGCGGTTGCGGTTCTCGTTGAAGATTGGGAACTTGATTACGATATACAGCTCTGGGATACATTCGGCGTGAAAGTCAATCATCTCCCGATTCCTGATTTTGGCACGCCGAGTGTGGATAATTTTCGCGCGCTAATAAATTGGATTACACGGGAAACTGAGAATGGGAATTCCGTATTGGTGCATTGTGTGGGCGGTATAGGTAGAAGCGGTATGGTTGCCGCCGCTTACCTGATTTCAAAAGGCAGCAGCGTCGATGCAGCGATAAAAAAGGTACAAGGACGTGTACGTGGGGCGCTCCAAATTTATGAGCAAGCGGAATTAGTGAGATCTTTTGGTCAGGAATAGTATTTCATCTCTGCTTCCCGTTATCGTAGGTACAAAACTTGCAGCAACATATGTTGCGTTATTTCTGTGATCGGTTATTCTGTCCGATGAGAATTGGCTGAATACTCATCCAAATAGGTGAAAGCGATATTTTTTAAGGTTCTTTGACTAAATCTACTGTATTGATGAGGAGGAAAAAATGGTGAAAGATGCTGCATGGTATTACCCAAAGCCCAAACCTGCGGCAGAACAGATTACGGGTTATATCACATTTTGGAAGGGTGTTGAACTAGTGGCATAGTTCACTAGGAAGCTTTTATCGCTCCTCTAACAAAACAAATTATGGTTCGGTGTGCGTTTTGGATACTCTATCGTCAGGCGTAGATAGAGAAGAACGCCAATACACGGAAGACAAGGTAAAGCGGCAAGATGGACGGTGACGTAACGGCTCAGGGAGATCGAATCTGCTTCACGGACTTTGAACAGTTGGGGGATAAGGGCACGCTCAGCGAAGCGGACATTCACGCATTCCAAACCATTATCTATGCGTATTACAACGAACGGGGCCGCCAGCTTCCCTGGCGAGAAACGAGCGATCCTTATCATATTCTCGTTTCGGAAATTATGTTGCAACAGACACAGGTAGAGCGCGTTACTGAAAAATACGATACATTCATCAAGGCGTTTCCGGATTTTCAGGCACTGGCTCAGGCACCGCTGCACGAGATCCTGCGGGTGTGGCAGGGGCTGGGCTATAATCGACGAGCGATCGCACTGAAAAAGATTGCTGAGATAGTGGTAACCACGTATAACGGCCGGCTCCCTTCGGATCCGGAGGTTTTGAAGACCTTGCCGGGGATTGGTAAATATACCGCTTCCGCGATTGTTACCTTTGCCTTTAATCACCAGACGGTTTTTATCGAGACTAACATACGAACGGTGTTTATCCATTTCTTTTTCCCAGACAAGTCGGAGATCAAGGATAGCGTAATCCTTCCGCTCGTTGAGCAGACGTGTAATCGCTCTAATCCTCGGGCGTGGTACTACGCGCTTATGGATTACGGTGCAATGCTCAAAAAGCAGTATCAGAATCCCAACCGGAAGAGTGCTCACTATCATAAACAAACACCATTTAAGGGCTCTAACCGGGAACTCCGCGGCATGATTCTCAAATCGCTCACGCGGCACTCGATTATGTCTGAACGTGAGCTCGTACAAACGCTGGGGATAGATCTCCGACGAATAAAAAATATACTCAGTCCGTTGCAGGACGAGGGTTTTATCAGAAGGAATGGAAGTGAGTATACACTGGCGTGAACGAATCTGTTTCTCTTATCCTCTATCCCTAACTAAGGGGGCTTAAAAAGCGAAGCGAGGCACCGTTTATCTCCCGCGACCGCGGGCATTTATCACATAACAAGCTTTTTGTCATACGTAACGTTTTTATATGGCTACTTCCTATTACTATACATGGCTAAGAGTAAAGATGTGTTAGTAGAGGAAGCGCATGTGCTCTTACATCCAATGAGGTTCAGGATAGTGAAGTTGCTAACGGAGAGGCAGATGCACGTCAGTGAGCTCAGCAAAGTGCTGCAAGAAGAAAGGCGGCTCGTTTCGTACCATTTGGAGACCCTCGAGAAATACGGATTCGTGAAAAGTAAGTACGAACTCTCGGAAGAGAAGAAGTCAAAGGGAAAGGCGCTGAAAATATACTGGATTACGGGCAAAGTACAGGAAGTGATGTCAGGGCTTAAAACCATTTGATTCAGCGCATCATTACCACCGATCTCCGAATCTTTTCGGAACAACAAACTCATCTGCGTTACGTTAGACGCTTCGTACTTGGGCGCAGATAGAAGAGGAACTCTCGCACTCAAGATAGCGTGCTGATTCCCGTTGTTGAGTGGTTACATACCAGAACGCTTTCATATTCCCGGGGGCAATTGTCATCCGAAGATCTGATTTTTTCAAACTGCCAGATGATTCGCCGACAGTTAACCGGAAGTGAATGAAGCGATTTTGTTCACGTAGCCATCTGCGTCAAATTTTCGCTTCAGGCCGTTTGCGTTCATATACCGCACCTTACCAAAAATAGGGCGTTCGCGCCAGGGGCGATCATGCTGCCCGAAGCACCATGCGACGCCCGTAAATCCGTTGGGGTCTCGACCGTCCAGCTCATATTTGTCGTTGAGGTATAGCGCTGTTTGGAAAGCCTCTTCAGGCGTTCTGGTCCATTCGATGATCTTCTTGCCCCAGTACATCCTCATGTACCCGTGCATCTTCCCCCGGATTATCATCTCGGTTTGCGCGGCATTCCAGTAGAGGTCATAGGTCTCCGCATGCTCCAGTTCTTCACGCGTATAGCTATACTCACGGGGATCGTTCTCGTGATCGCGTAAGGTCTTCTTCGCCCAGTTCGGGAGTCCATCAAAGGAATCGTAATCAGGGTTGTAAAAACAAAAGTTATCGGAGAGCTCGCGCCTCACTATCAATTCCTCCAAAAATGCTTCTTTCGCGTGTTCAGTGGCCTTACAGGTACGAACTTCAAGGGCCACTCGCTGTGCTGAAATCTGACCAAAGTGGAGATACGGCGAGAGATTGGATAAGCCGTCTTTATTCGGATCATTTCTCTGGTCAGGGTACAGTGCCAGTTTCTGCTCTACAAACTCCGTCATTACTCGGTGTGCCGCGGTTTCACCAGCCTCAAGCCAAGTCACCTCGGGAACCGTTTGATCGACTTGCAGGGTTTCAACTGCGCTTTTCCAATTTATATCGGTAACAGGTTCCTGCCACTTATGAGGATGACTGCGAAGCTCAGGGAAGCGATCGAGATATTCGGGCAATAAACGTTTAATTTTTGGCCTGAAGGTGTATGCTCCGTATTCTTGCTTTGGTGAGGCCTCCCAGCAGGGCACTATATTATGGGCGTCAACTTCATAGAAGGTGCAGTCGATATTATCGGCGACTCCCTTTAGCCACGTGCGTTTAATGTGAAGTGGACTGAAATCGGTAACCAGAGCGCCGACATTATGGGTTTCGATAATGTTCGGTATTGCTTCTTCCGGCGAGCCGTTAAGTAAATAAAAGGGGATGTTCTTCTCTGCCAAGCTCGCTGTAACCTCCCGTAAGCCGTTGAGCATGAAACTATACTGCCGCATCGTAGCACCGAAGAATTGCGGTACCAGGCAAAAAACCACCGCCATAGGTACCTTTTGCCGTGCTGCTACTACCTGAGCAAAGAGAAGCGCCCAATTATCTCGCGTACGTTGGTCACGACTCATCCAGTAGATGACCAGGCCTGGTTTCTTCCGGCCTTCTTTCAGCACGCGAACACGATCAGGATTTGTCATCAATAAAAAATTATATGTTCATATGATTAATTCACTGAATATCATTCTCAATTATTTCAAACGGGTTGACGCGAACGTATGGAAGAAGAGAAACACGACGTGATCGTCGTCGGTGCAGGACCTGCGGGTAGTATGACGGCGCAAGCAGCGGCGGAACGAGGCTTGGATGTGCTGCTCATCGAGCGGAATCTGGAGATCGGCGTACCGGTCAGGTGCGCGGAAGGAGTCACGAAGGAAATAGAGCAGTTCGTTGAGATCGAGCAGCGCTGGATCTCTAACGCGGCGAAAGGAATGATTCTGTACGGTCCTAATGGTACGAAAGTCGTCCTCTCAGTTACCGGCGGCGAAGATCTGGCGTATGTCGTTGATCGACGACTCTTTGATAAGTATCTCGCACAGAAGGCGGCGCAGGCAGGTGCTGAGGTGCGCGTTAAAACCCCTGCATGTGGAGTCATCCGCGATGGTGGCTATGTAAAGGGCATCTATGCGTACAGTGACGGTGCGCCCGTTCGTATTGGCGCGGATGTCGTAGTTGGTGCAGACGGTGTGGAATCGCGGATAGGCCTCTGGGGCGGTATTGACACGCGACTGCCATTAGCTGATATTGGCATCTGTGCCGAATACCTGATGTGCAATATCGAGGTGAACCAGGAGTATTTAGAAACCTTCTTTGGTAATGAAATTGCGCCAAAGGGCTATGCATGGATCTTCCCAAAGGGTGCGGATTGCGCAAATGTGGGCCTTGGTATTGGCGGCGATGTCTCAGGCTCAAACCACCGTGCGCTCGATTATCTTAACGCATTTGTGCGTGAGCATTTCCCAAACGGCACGATACTTGCCGATATCTACGGCGCGGTACCCTTAAGCGGCCCGATCTACGAAACGGTAGCCAATGGGCTCTTGTTAGTCGGTGATGCCGCGCGGCACGTCAATCCCGCGAATGGCGGCGGCATTTTACAAGCACTGAAAGGCGGCGCTATCGCAGGTGACGTGGTTGCGAAAGCGGTGCGTGAAAAGAACGTTTCAAAGCGCCTGCTGATGGAATACGAGAAGCGATGGCGACGCGACTTCGGTAAGGTTTTGGAAGCGGGCTTGAAGATGAAGCATATCCTGTTGACTGAGAACAGTCAGGACTTAGCGGCGTTTTTCCGCGCATCGGCAGGTGAGATAACGGTGAAGGAGTACAGCGAACGAGCAGTCATGATCGAACTCATCAAGAAGAATCCGAAATTACTTCTGAGCCTGATGAAGTTGATGCTGTAGAACAGGTAACTGTTTACAATGTTGTTAGTCTCTTGAAAGGGTGCTTCAATTCTCTTTCCTGCTTACGTGGGTTAGACAATTTCTACAAAGAACCATACCGAAAAGTTTAAGACCCTTACAAAATAATACTCACGTACAAGAATAAATGAGATAATATGGCAAAAAATAGTCATCCTTGTGCTCTTCCCCCTGTGGGACCTCTTCCTTTTTGGTACATAATTTATCTATAAACGATAACAAGTTGGCAGCCAAAAAACAAAAGTTTTAAATTATGGCTCAATTTTATGTTAAGTTATTGTGAACATAGATACTCTTACCAACCTTTGCATAGGAGCATGCATAAGTTGGTTTGTTGGATTAGCGTTTCTTACAGTCTTCACGTGGCTGGGAGGAAATCCTAAAAGCTCACTATTTGCTTTTGTAAGGAAAATATATTCTGCATTAACAAGAGAGAAATATATTCTGATATGGATTGATGATCGCGGCGAAGAATATGGCTATAAACTTTGTAAGGAACTTAGAAAAAGTGGTGTAGAAGATTTGTTGAGAAGTTTGAAATCTCCACGGGATTTATTAAATTATCCCCTATCCCCTAAAAGAGTAAAAACCTTAATCCTTATAGTGACTGATGTGACAAAACTTTCTGGAAATAATAAATTACGGGAATTAATTCAAAAAAGAATAATTAACTACGTAAAAAAAGGAGGAGGTTTAGTAGGAACACATGACTTAATCTATCGGAGAGTAAGAAATACCCAACTAGAAAAGCTCTTCGGTTGCCAAATTAATTCATTTAAAGGGGTTGATTGGCCATTAAAATACATAAAAAATCCTGATTGCACCGATTCTAAACTTACAGAAAATTTGCCAAACGAATTTGAGCTAAATGATGGAGAAATTATATGGGGAGATAAGTGGCAAAGTGATGTTCATATAATTTTTAATTCTACTGATGAATTTGAATCAAGACCGTTAGTTACTGCTCGTGAATGTCACAAAGGTAGAGTAGTTTGGTTAAATAGCGGAGATACTAAAGATGATATATTTCCAGAGAGTATTGCAAAACCAGAAAAAGAATTTTTAATTCTTCTAAAAAATTCGATTGAATGGGTATCAAATGCAAATGTTAACTAGAGAGGTCGAGAAGGCATGACACTTATAATTGCACATAGAGGAGCGTCTGCATTAGCAAGAGAAAATACTATTGAAGCTTTTCAGAAGGCGATTGATATAGGTGCTGATATGGTTGAGTTTGATGTTAGAAGGACGAAGGATAAGGTGCTAATCGTTTATCATGATGAGTATCTAAGAAGCGATAATGTCAAATTGATAAATGAATTAACGCACCAAGAGATTATGGATATTACTAAAAAAGAGGGATATAAAGTACCATTGTTAGAGGAAGTGTTAAAACTTTGTAGCGGAAGAATAGGCGTTGATGTTGAATTAAAAGAAGCAGGGTATGAAGAGGAGGTTTTAAATCTGATTCTGAAATATTTTGATACCAAAAAATTTTTAATTACCTCTTTTAATAATATCTCCTTATCAGCGGTTAAAGCAACAAATCCTAATATTAGCGTAGGACTTATTTTAGGCAGTAGCAAATTAAAGGAAAATTTTAGACATTTACTATCTCTTCTCATCTATTATTTTAAAAAATCCGAAATTGATTTTGTAGTACCTAACTGGGGACTCTTAAGGTTTGGCCTCCTCGGACTAGGAAAAAAGAGAGGTAAAACTATATTTGTATGGGGGGTAAATGATGAACAAATGATTCGTGATTCATTGTCTAAAAAGGTTGACGCAATAATAACAGATAGACCGGATATAGCTCTTTCCCTCTTAGAGTAACTTGACCATTTAAGGTATGGATTTTGGTTCATTGAAGATATTTCTGAAGTGGCTCGGTCCTTACTTCATGTGGATGGGTCAACCATCCCTGAATAAGAATCATTACCTAACACACCGCTTCCAGGTATTTCGCCAGCTGTTCTTTTATATACATCAACCGGTGCAATGCCAGGCCACTTCGGAAAGCTTTTTCTCCTAATATCATATCCAATCGATTTATACGAAAGGTATGCCAATTGAGCACATTGTAACGTTTCACCACTTGGATTTTTGTCCAAAAATTCAAAAAAATTTCTTGAATATGGCGTGTCTAAATATGAATTTGCGGTATCAATTACTTCTTTGCGCAATCTATTTTCTTCAGAAGGAGAAAGACCTTTGAATCCAATAACTGTTGTAGCACCTTTCCACGGAGCACTTAAGCTGTCAAATTGGGAAATGGGGGTTATGACTGTCTTTCGATGCGAAAGTAAGGCCTCAATAACGTATCCATCTCCTTTATAAATACCAACATGCCAAAATGGCCATCTAAAAGGTATACTTATGTTTCCAATTTTTAAATTATGCATCTCCCTAAAGATCAAATCTCCGGGCTTTAATTCAACGCATTCGTCTCCGCTTACTGGACAATATCTATCCACTCCTGGTATGTCTGTTCTAACCACACTATCCCCAGAAGATTTTACATAGAACAAACTTGCATTGTTTATAGCCTGCTGATTCTTAATATCGCTTTCAGAGGTGGTATCTGTTGTTGCAAGCCCTCTCCCAACAACCAATAAAACTGCAATTAAACTCCAAACCTTCATCAATTTCTTCACTTGAAAAACCTCCTATTACAATCTTAGAATATAAAAAGTACTTACTATGAAACGTATATAAATTTTCCTATTTTTAAGATACTCGGTCGCTGTCACCTTATAACTTCTCCTTTGATCTTCTGCTTTACACTAGAAAGGATGCCCCCGCGCTTACCTATAGATTAGATGAATATCACAGTACATAACTCTTCGATAGAGACTGGCGTTCGCCCATTGGTCATTACCGTCACAATGAGGGCTCACGTGGTGCTCACACACGTTTTTTGGGATCCGAGCCGCAAGCACTTCTTTATCAGAAAACCATACCTATATGTGCGTAGGTGCATATCTAGTCGGTTGGTTACCGTTCGCGCTCTTTCGATAGAAGAGAGGAGCTGATTGATAAGATGGGTAAAGAGATAGCCGCATTCGATTACGAAGCGGAACGGAAGAAGTTCACATGGGATATCCCAGAGGATTACAATTTCGTTGAGGTTATTCGTAGATGGTCAGCCGACAGAACGAAGTTGATGGCGATTACTGAGCATCCGGACGGGACGGTTGAGCAAGCAAGCTACGGGGACGTATGGGACAGTGCCATGCGATTTGGCAACGTCTTGAGAGCGTCAGGCATCCAGAAAGGTGATCGGGTGTTGGTACTCCTGCCGCGGGGCACGGACGTTTATACCGTAAGCATCGGCATTTGGGCGATCGGCAGCGTGGTCGTTCCCTGTACCATAATGCTCCGGAGAGCGGATATAGAATACCGAATTGTAGATGCCGGCGTCAAGGCGTTAATTACAAGCGATACAACCGTTGCTGATGAGGTCGATGCACTTAAAGGTAGTGGAATTGCACTTGAAAACCGCTTCTTCTCAGGTCCGCGATCGGGCTGGCGCGACTTTCGACAGGAGATCTCTGCGGCATCAAGCGATCTAGTGCTCGAAAAACTCAAAGCAATTGATCCATTAACTATCAATTACACCTCAGGGACGACGGGCGCGCCAAAAGGTGTGTTACACGCCCATACCTGGATGTACTGCTTCGATAGGCTGAATCGATATTACTGGTGGCATACCCAACCGGACGAGCTCTGCTGGGCAACGACAGAGCCCGGCTGGGCGAAATGGTATTGGGCGCCCTTTGGTGCTATTTTGAATGCCGGCGCGACAAACTTCCATTACACCGGCAGATTTGAGCCTGAAAAATGCTTCGCGCTGCTTGCTAAATGGCGGATAAACCGGGCCTGTATGACTGCCACAGAACTCAGAGCCATGGCCGCAATTGAGGATGCACACAAGCAATACGATTTGAAAGACCTGAAAGTCATTTTAACTGCGGGCGAGCCCTGCACACCAGGCATTATCCGATACTTCGCTGAGCAGTTTGGCATTGCGGTTCGAGAAGGGTATGGCCAGACAGAAACGTGTGCGATTGCCTGCACTATACCAGGAATGGAGATCAAGTCGGGGTCGATGGGCAGGTTCACACCGGGTGTTGAGGGCGCAATTGTGGATCCCGAAACAGGAGAAGAAGTGCCAAGGGGTGAGAAGGGCGTCATTGCGGTGGTTAAAGGTCATCCGATGCTCTTCAAAGGCTATCATAACAAACCAGAAAAAACTGCTGAATGCTTCGTAGGCATGTGGTATTTAACCGGAGACCTCGCACTGATGGATGAGGCGGGCTACCTATGGTTTGAATCACGGGCGGACGACGTCTGTATAAGCTCAGGCTACCGGATTGGCCCATTTGAGGTTGAAAGTGCCGTGGATTCGCATGAGGCAGTGCTCGAATGTGCGATGATACCCAGCCCTGACCTCTTACGAGGCGAGATTGTCAAGGTTTTTGTCGTACTAAAGGAGGGCTATGAACCATCAGAAGAACTCATCAAGGATATTCAGCAGCATGTCAAACGGATAACTGCCCCCTATAAGTACCCGCGCGAGATTGAATTTGTTAACGAACTCCCAAAAACGATCAGTGGTAAAATTAAGCGTAAAAAGCTCAGAACCATGGAATTTAAGCGAAAGAGTGAGGTTATTGAGAAGCTTAAAGAAAAAGGGATGTGGTCGAGGGGGGAGTAGAGGCCCGACCACGCCACACCCGTACTCAATACGAAACCTGCCCGATATTAATTGGCATAAGGTTAGGTAAAAGCTTTTCGCTTTTTTGGCTTTGCTACTAAAGTCAAAAAATCGTCTGCCTTTAGGAGCAGCTTGATTTAATCTTCGATTCCTCGAAGCTTCAGCAGCGTCTTTTATCGGTAAAATTGTTGACAAAAAATAGGTAACTTTAAATACCTAAAAGTCTTATAAAGTAGTGGTGAGAATATATGGTTAGAATGCCCGATAAAACAACCTTGCATGCGGCTACAGTCAAAAGCAAATCACTTCGTACAACCGTTCCGGTGATGGTAACGAGGCAGTTCAAGCTGGAAGAAGGCGATATGTTGCAGTGGGAGATAAAGGCGAAGAAGAAAGATGAATTTGAGATAATCGTTACGCCTTTAAAGAAGAAAAAAAGAGATGTAGAATGAGCAAACAAATCACTCTTCCCGAAAAAATTAGTGAGCTAACACCTCCCAAGAGGAACAATAACCATTCTACATTCAAAGATCCTGCTTTTGCAGAGAATAAGACTATACCTATTCATAGATGGGTTCCTTGGATAGCTGGTTTCTCTTCTGGTTTTGTAAAAAGTGCTCTACAGAAATATTCTAGAAACAAAGGCTACGTATTAGATCCTTTTTCAGGTGTTGGCACAACATTAGTTGAAGCTCTATTAAGCGAACATCATTCTATTGGTTTTGAGATCAATCCCTATGCGGCATTCGCATGTAAGGTAAAAGCGAGTGCGCACACGATAGACATCCATGAATTAGAAGAAAATATGTGTGAATTCAGACAATTCTTTAGTCACGCTATCTTTTCAAATTACAAACCCGATAGCAGCCAACCAAGAGGTTTCAAAACAAGAGGAATGTTCTACAGTCCTAAAGTACTTAAGAAAGTCTTGATACTCCAAGATTATATTAAGAACATTTCCCATGATCCGATCAAGGATCTATTTAGACTTGCTTTTGCTTCCACAATGGTTCGGTACTCCAATTATTCATATGAGCCAAGTCTAGGGCGAAGAAAAAGCTCTGGGAAAAAAGACATTGAAGATTTCCCTGTAGATAGAGTGATTCTTGAAAAATTAGATGAGATGCTTAAAGACATTAAATGGATAAAAACGCAATTATACAAAAAAGAGATTCCCGATATAAAGATAATCAACGAATCTTTCTTTAAATATAAGTATTACATCAATCCGGAAATAATTGATCTCTTAATAACATCACCACCATACCTTAATAATTATCATTATAATAGAAATACTCGTCCACAACTTTATTGGCTAGGTTTCGCAAATTCAACGAAAGAATTTAAACCCCTTGAACAAGCCAATTTTGGGAAATATTGGCAGACAGTACGTGAAGAAAAACTAATTGATTTAAAATTTTCGTTACCTAATACAGATCTTGAAGAACGCTTGCAACTAATTAGAAGCAAGAATCCAAGAAAAGGGGTGTATGGAGGGAATGGATGGGCTAACTATGCGGCATCATACTTCAATGACTGCTATCTATTTGCAGAAGGAATTATGTATTGTCTAAAATCAGGTGGTACAGCTCTTGTTGTGATAGGAAATAGCATACTGCAAGGAATTCAAGTACCAACTGATTATTATTTCGGGAAAATTGCTGAGATTGTTGGTTTAGAACTGGTAAAGATACATATCCCCAGACAAGCAAGGGTTGGTACGAGTATAATTAATTCAACAGTGCGTGTAGGAAAGTCACCAGATAAGCAAGGTTTATATGAGGCTGTAGTTGAATTAAGAAAATCATGATTTATTCAGATGCATTTTTATCCGCTCTCTAATATCCTCCATTCTTGGTGCCACTCCTGTTAATTTATCCGCCCACGATCGCCCTGGATGAAGTACATCCCATTCTGACTTTGCCTGATTATATCTTCCTGAACCAGGATCATGGTTGCCAAAACCATCAACAATAGTATTCCAAAGTGGTGAATATTTTCGTATTAATTCCGCCTCTACAGGCACGACAAGATCTACCTCAATATTTTGGAGGATCATGAAACGACATCGAAAGTCTTCTACTTCCAGATTCTGTACCCCCTCAATGCTACGCATATGTTCTCGCAATCTTCCGTAAAGTGTTTTTGAAGAAGAATTTCTTACACGAGCAGTTCTCCATCCCGGGGGTACCGCTTTACCAACATATATCGGTTCTAAACAATGAATCTTGTTCTTTTCAACAATCCCTCCATATAGCGAGAAATCACCAACATAATACAAGCTATATACTCCGGAACCCAAAAAACTCTCAGGTGGCGGTAGTCTCTGTATAGGTGTGTTATTAAAAAAATCAATCGCTGCATTTACAACGCTTCTGAATTCAGGCAAATGAAAAGTATGTAGTTCAAGATTTATTGTATCTACTACCTCCATGTCAAACGATAACCCCTATTAATCTTCTTTACATAAAAGATTACCGCTTTTGTTTTGAACTAAAATCAAAGAAAGCACGACTTTATGAGCAAAGCCGGTTTTTTTTAAGCGGTTATCCACATCATTACACCATCGCAAGACTCCCGCATACGAATCGTTGTGTTTCGCTATACGAACCCAGGCGCGGACGAGAACAGTGACCAGCGCCGATAACCCATGCATCTCTTCAGCCGCTGAATGGCGATATCCATGGCTGCTTCTCGGGGTAGTATCCCTTTCGTTGCCCCCTCCAGCATCAGCCGGGTATTGCGACGCAGCTTCTCCTCGATGGCGTGGAATGCCGCCGTCTGCGAAGCACCCTGGTACTCCATGGCTGCGCAGATCACGCCACCCGCATTGGCGATAAAATCCGGAAGAACAAGCACTCCTTTCTCGTGAAGGTATTGTTCTGCACCGTAGGTTATGGGAATGTTAGCACCCTCGACCACCAGCTTGGTTTTCAGGCGGTTTACATTGCGTTCGTCTAGAACGTCGGGCTGCGCTGCCGGGATCCAGATATCGCATTCGATATCGATCACTGCTTCACGATCGAACTTTTCTCCGTCTGGATAATCGGCCACACTCTTGCCCGCCTGCTTCAGCTCGATCAATGCGTCAACATCAAGCCCCCGGGGATTGTAGATCGTTCCCCGGGAATCCGCTGTCCCGACCAGCACGGCTCCTTTTTCCGTGAGAAAACGGGCAGCGTGTTTGCCCACGGCACCGAAGCCCTGGACGACGACGCGTGCCCCTTCCATAGCGAAATCGCAATACTCGAGAGCAACTTCGGTGGCGTGAGTGAGGCCCCATGCCGTCGCTCCTATCTCGTCGAGGGGGATGCCACCGAAGTCAGTGGGCAATCCAACCGCCCGGCCGATCTCATCCTTTATCCATGCCATGCACTCCTCATCGGTGCCCATGTCCGGACCGAAAATGTATTCTTGAATCTCTCGCAACGAACTGGCGAAAGCACGAATCAGCCGCTCCTTATCTTTTTTGGGCATCTTCGGATCAGCGTAAATCACCGACTTACCGCCGCCATGCGGCAAATCGGCAGCAGCGTTCTTCAATGTCATAGCACGCGCCAGCCGATAACACTCTTCGGTACACACCTCAGGGCCCATCCGCAATCCACCGATGGCAGGGCCTCGAGCGACGTTGTCCACCACCAGAACTCCCCGGAGCCCAACCGAAGGCTCGTAAACGTGAATGATCTTGGCCGGGCCTAATTCATCCATGAATCTAAAAATATCTTCCATCAACCATCCCCTCGTATCTAACTTCCTCTTACAGTCCTTTTATAATGAAATGTTTTCCGCCGGTTGTGACTCGTTAGTCCTTCCTTGTGGCTGGTCATGGTATTGCAACACTACTCTCGCATCTACTGCCGCCGCCCCCACGTTACATACCAAAAGGGGGTTTATTTCTATCTCTTTTATCGCATCTATCTCCAGTAAGATCTCTGACAGTTTCATAATAGCAGATGCCAGTTTCTCCAGGTCAACCGGCTTCGAACCCCTGAATCCGGTCAAGAGGGGGTAGCTCTTTACCTCCTTCATCATCGCAAAAACCTCTTCTCTGCTCAACGGCGCAAGTCTGAAGCTCACATCCTTCACCAGTTCCACGGTACTGCCACCGGTCCCGAACATAACCGCAGGACCAAATTGCGGGTCCCTCAAGCCTCCTATTATCAGCTCTATCCCCGTGGGTACCATCTCTTCTAAAAGAAAACCCTCTATCCGTGCTTTCGGGGCTTCTTGTGCAAGGGTCTCCTTCATTTCCTGCAGAGCATTGCTCACCTCTTCGATGTCTTTGATACCTGTTATCACGCCACCGACGTCTCTTTTATGAATGATGTCTTGCGAGACCACTTTAAGAACGAGCGGGGGCTTAAGTGCCTTTAACTTAACTGCCAGATCCTCAAACCCTTCGATCAAAACAGACTTGGGCACCTGAATGCCCCATGCCGATACAAGGGCCTTTGCCTCTGGCTCTAGCAGGGTTTGCCTGCCTGCCGCAAAGGTCTCAATCACGAGCTTTTTCGCTTCTTCTTTCTTCATCTTTCCTCCCAAGCTTCGGGGCGAGCAGTAGGTGTTGACGGTTCGAAGACTCACCTCACACGGCCCGCCAATACCGCAGCCGCGCGAGCTGCACTTTCTGGTGTAAAAAAAACCGGCATACCGTTCTCCTCGAACCGCTGTGCCAATCGCCGTGTAAGCCCACAACAAGGGCTGCAGATGAGTATCGGTTTATTAGAGCTATCCCTGACCTCTTTCAGTTCATCTGCCACCTTTTCAGTTATTTCAGGTGCTCCCCAGAGAACCGTGACAATAACGACATCAAACTCATCCCTCAGACCCTCCTCGAGGGCGGTAACGTAATCCGCATCAGTCACACTGCCCGTTAGGTCTATCGGATTACTCGTCGCGAAGAACCCAGGAAGTTTTGCACGCAGCCGTTTTCTTGTCTCCTCGGTAAGCTCTTTCACCTCAAGTCCCAACGCTTCACAGGCATCTGCCATACTCACACCGACGCCACCACCATCCGTAACAATCAAAACCCTTTTACCGTCGACCAATTCATAGGTGCTTAGAACCTTACAGGCGTCCTTTAACCCTTCAAAGCCGTCTACCTCTACTATGCCCGCCTTCTTAAATGCGGCCTTGTAGATCTCATACCGCCCAGATATAGCGCCCGTATGGGATCGGGCAGCATGCACTCCCGCCTCTCTTTTACCTACCTTCACGACCACAACAGGCTTTTTCGTTGTGCACCGGGATGCGACCTCGACGAACCTCCTTCCGTCGTCTACCGATTCCATGTATATGACAACAACCTTCGTTGCCTCGTCATCCGTCAGGAAAGTGAGACAATCGGTTTCCCCCACATCCACCCTATTTCCATAACTCACAATCCGTGCAACGCCAATCCCTTTTGATGCCAGCTCATCCATGATCAGTTCGGCAAACGAACCGCTCTGCGTGAGTATGGACAACCTGCCTCGTTTCGGTCTCCTCACCCGCTCCCGAGATATAAAGAAGGTGTCTATGTGGGACACCGTATCGTATATACCCAAACAGTTGGGACCGATGATTCGTATCCCTTTCCTCGCACCAATCTCTTTCAGCTCTGACTCCAATCTACTCCCTGCATCCCCCGTCTCCTTGAACCCCGCACTGACAATGATGGCACCCCTAACATTGTCGGTGCGCTCAAGGATCTCTATGACCGTTGATGCCGGAACTACAAAGACGGCCACGTCAATATCGCCGTTTATCTCTGTGAGTGAGCTGTAGCAAGTAAGACCCTCGATAGATGCATATTTCGGATTTACGGGATAGATAGCCCCTTGGTAACCAATTCGCATAAGGCTTTCCAGTATTACATGAGACGGTTTTCCAGGGGTCGGTGATGCCCCAACAATCGCGATTGATTTGGGGCTAAAGAAGAAGCTGATGTCCCTTCCAGTAGTCATCTACCATCTCCTGTATCCTCTTAAGCGTCTCTTCCTGCCGTACCGGTTTGAAGAGATGCGCGAATCGTCCCTGTTCTTTCAGGTAATCCTCCACAGGCTTAAATCTTTTGGGAACAACCGTATGTGTCACCTCACCATACACCGCCTCTTTCAATGCCCAGATACCGGTATCAACTGCCAACTTTGCCAGTTTAACTGAGTAAGAGGTGTCCGTTGCCCAGCCAGGAGGACAGGGTGAAAGGGCAATAAAGAGCTTTGGGCCCTTGTACTGTTCAGCCTTTTTAAACTTGTTAATCAAATCAACAGGGTGAGCCGGCGAGATGGTGGAAAGATAGGGTGGCTTGTGACTCCTCCATATCTCAAAGAGATCCTTCTTTGGTAGCTCAGCCCCTGTTGGCCTTATCTTTCCTGGCGGTGTCGTTCCGGTCTTCGATGCAAAAGGTGTTGCCCCTGACTTTTGGAAGCCTGTATTTCCATAAGCCTCGTTATCGTAACAGATATAATAGAAATCGAGGTTGCGGTAGAGAGCACCGGAGGTAGAGGAAAGACCTATGTCGTAAGCAGCGCCATCACCCGTCAATACAACCACCTTCAAATCTTCTTCAGGGTCGAGCCTCCCCTTCTGTATCAACAGATCCAGGGCATCCCGTATCCCTTGCGCACCAGCCGGAGCACTGGCCATGGCCGTATAAAGCCAGGAATTCTCGAAAGGGGTATAGGGATAGATGGTGAGTAGGGTAAAGCACCCTGCAGCATTGACGATAACGATTTTCCGACCCAGAGCCTTCATACAAAGTCTCAACCCCAAAAGCGCCCCGCACCCCGCACACGCTGGCGTGCCCGGAAATACGTTCTCTTCTGACGGTAGGTCCTTGATCGATTTGATACGCTCTATTTCCATATATTCCCCCCCTTTCCGGCTATGCGCTTCAATCTCACCATTTCCTGCCATTCTTCCTCGGTATAGAGAAGTTGTGATGGTTCCACCGGTTCTCCCTCGACCCCCTTAATCATTTCATCGAAGATGAACTCGAACTCTCCCGGGCTGATGTTCTTCCCGCCCAATCCGCCAATAAAAGAGAGCAAGAGAGGCTTATGTTTCAAATTACACAGGCAACTGGCAACCTCCGAATGCAGAATGCCGCCCTTGCCTATGCTGATATTCTGGTCTATGACCACTACAGCGCTCTTCCCGTGTAGTGCTCCTTGTATATCCTCTGCTGGAAATGGCCTTAAGAGTCGCAACCTCAAAAGCCCTGCCTTTATCCCACTTGCTCGGGCTCGCTTCACAGCAGCCTTCCCGAGGGTGGAGAAAGAGTTGGTCATGACGAGCACATAGTCAGCATCATCCAGCATGTAGCCTTCGATGGTATCATAGCTCCTACCAAACTCCTTTTCAAATTCTCTACAGACCTCCTGGTAGACCTCCAGCGCCTTTTGACTTGCCAGATGCATCTGGTATTTGAAATAAGAATACAGTGCTCCGCCTAAGGCTGTTACGCCCTGTGCCATGGGTTGACTTGCCTTGAAGAAAGCATGTTTTGGCTGATAAGGCGGCAGAAAGTTCCTGACCGTATCCAAGTCCGGCACCTCTACGGGTTCTCGGGTAAACGAAAGATAAAAGCCATCCATATTCACAATGAGCGGTAGAAGCACCCGCGCGTCCTCCACCAATCGGTACGCCATCAAGACAGAATCTAAAACCTCCTGGCAGGTCTCACAGTGGATCTGCAAAAATCCCGAGTCCCTCGCTGCGAGTACATCGTTATGATCAGATTCGAGTGTAATCGGTGAAGACAATCCCCTCGATACATTGACCATCACGAGCGGGACTCGCCAGCCTGCCACTGCGTAGAGCATCTCAAACCCGTACAGAAGCCCTTGACTCGATGTGGCGGTAAAGGCCCTCACCCCGGTAGCGGAAGCAGCCCCCGCTGCGGTAATCATAGAATGCTCTGAGTCCATGGTAACGAACTTGCTATCCATAAACCCATCAGCTATCCATCGTGCCACTGTCTCGATTATCTCTGTCTGGGGCGTTATCGGATAGACGGGAATATAATCCACCTCGGCTAACCTCACACCCCAGGCAGCCGCGGCATTCCCCGTGAGCATCTCTTTTTCCATTATCCAATCACCTCCTTGGAATCAGCTTCTGCGTGAACCTCCCTTTCCTTTCCTAAGGTCTTTGCGGGACATTCCTCAACACAGATCAGACAGCCCTTACAGTTCTCGTAATCCGTATAGGGAAAGCCATCTTCATTCACCAAAATGCAACCCTCCGGACATCTGGCGACGCAGATGAGACACCTGTTGCAGGCATCGTAATTCCAAACAGGTCTAAATACTCGCCAGTTCCCCGTCTTTCGCAAAGGAGTAGTGCCCGTAGCGTTGAGTGTAGGACTGGAGACCGCTGCAGGTTCGAACGGCATAGTAAAAACCCTGCTCCCTTTTTGGACGGCCTCGGCAGTTTTTAGTTCTACTGGTGGAATCGCATGAAAGCAGTACAGAGCTGCTTCGATGTTCTTCTCTAGTATAACTCTGTCGGTTACAATCTCAGCTATCACCTTTTCCACGGCTTCCTTTACAGAATCCTCACGTAGACCCGCAATCTTGGCGGCAACAGCACCTGCGAGCGAGCTAATAACTGTCCTTTGCAGTATCTCGAGGCAAATCTTGGTAAGATCCAGTGTAATAATCTGTTCTGCAATCTTATACTCTACCCTCGCCTCCGCCGGACTTTGAGGAGTGTTTATAAAAACGATGCCACCATTTTTAAGTCCCGATAAGGGCATTGCCCGAGGATCGTACAAGAGGGTTTTGTCCATAACTATCACAACATCGGGGTCTGATATTACACCCCGCTCCATAATGGGTTCTTCAGATATGCGGGTGAAGGCAGCGATTGGTGCTCCTCTCCTTTCGGCACCATACAGTGGGAAGTCCTGAGCATAATAGCCTTCCATAAATGCAGCAGTTCCCAGCACTTTGCTTGCAACTTTCGCCCCCTGACCACCCCGACCGTGGAATCTCAACCTGAGCATTTTAAGTTCGTGCCTATCTTTTTCTTTACGGGCATCCTAAAAAAGCTCGCCTGTTTTTTCATTTCAGTTACAATGATGTCTGGGTTCTCAGGCACATGGTCGAAAGTGCTTTGAGTTTATAGTCAGCCAGCAGGACCGGCTGCACACACTCGTCCGGCACACTGAGTGCCACCTCCTTCTTCCGCCCATATCGGCCTTTGCTCACTATTACCGTAGTGACCAACCCCAAAATGTCCAATTCAGAAACAAAATCGGTTACTCGTCCCTGCGTCAGTGGCTCGATGCTCAAATGGTTGCATAATCTTCGATACATCTTATAGACGTCGCTGCTGGCAAACCGTCTTCTGGTCCGCTCCTTGTTCAAAACGAGCAAACTGCTGAGGACAAGCTTCGAATGGAGCGGTAACGTCTTTACCACTTCTACCAACCGGTTCATCTCTAACTTCTTATTCGCAAGCCTCACGTGTGTCTCGCACACTTTGTGGGATTCCGATCGCTCGGCAATTTCTCCTGACATGCGGAGCAGGTCAAGAGCACGCCGTGCATCACCATTCTCCGATGCTGCAATAGCGGCGCATAACGGTATCACTGCGTCATCGAGCATCGACTCATTAAACGCTATTTCTGCCCGCTCATTCAAAATGTCCTGCAACTGCTCGGCATTATACGGTGAAAATATTATCTCTTCTTCGCCGAGCGACGACTTTGTCCGCGGGTCTAATGTATTTGTGAAGGTGAGATCGTTCGAGATACCAATTAAGCTTACCCGTGCGTTGTTGAGCTCTTCGTTTATCCGCGAGAGGACATACAAGGTATCATCTCCTTCGCCCGCTAATTTGTCCACTTCATCGAATATCACAACGACGCATCGTTTATCAGAATCTATCTCTCTCTTAAATTCCGCATATACCATGTCCGTGGGCCACCCGATCATCGGCACCCGATCATTGAACGCACGTGCGAGATACGTAAAGACGCGATACTGCGTATCATAGAGTATGCTGTTGACATACACCAGCGAGCAGTTACTGCCCATCTTCCGTGCCTTCTCCCCCAGTTTCGTGCTAACGTATTTTACCGTCGAGGTCTTGCCTGTTCCGGTCTTCCCGTATATCAGTATATTGGAAGGCGTCTCACCTCGTAACCCCGCAGACAGTATAGTGGCTAAATCGTTTATTTGCTCATTCCGATGCGGTAGATTTTCAGGGATATAGGCGGGCCGAAGCACCTCCCTATTTGCAAATATCCTGTAATCGCTTAGATAGCTATCAAACGGGTTATCCATGGCATTAATTCCAGCGCGACGCTTTCACCTCACAAAATATCTTGGTCTCAGACACAACACTACCAAATACGTCGCAGGTTATAAGAGTTGTGGATATGTTTCGGATAGAGGTGGCCGAATCTCGCGTGAACGCCCTGCATTATCAAAATAACGCTACTCAATGCTTATTTCATCATGCCACAGGAATAATCTGGGGGAACTATAAAATTCGCATTTATAACATTCGTTTTGGAATGCTTTCCATAAAATTTCAAACGAATTAAGAATCATAGTGGGTGCCATCACGCAAAAGTTGTCTCAAACTTTAGATCAGGCTAACTTACGGTACATAAAAAAATGCATATCCCATAAAAAGGAAGCTTAGTATGGCTAATACAATATATATCCAGTAAATGATGGATCTTATTCTGAATTGATTCAGTATAATACTTCGTTTCTTTACATAATCTTCTGCGGAAGAAAATCTATCACACAATAAATCATCAATGCCGAATGTTTTTAAATCTTTCTTTGTAAGAGTATCCTGAATATTAAGTTTATTACGGATTACAGAAATAGCATAGGTTGCTTGTAAATAGTAACGACTTCCCCTATATAATACAAATATCCCGAATATGCTGAAGAGTAACGCGAGGAATGGGAAGGTTAAAATAAGGATTTTCGGTGCTTGTGATCCTATAAGTATAGCACTTAATCCTAAAAGTGCGGTAATTAAAGC
The DNA here is from genome assembly GCA_964400255.1 of uncultured Halobacteria archaeon. Taxonomy (GTDB): domain Archaea; phylum Halobacteriota; class Syntropharchaeia; order Alkanophagales; family Methanospirareceae; genus JACGMN01. The sequence goes on along the minus strand of CAYNTR010000010.1, from coordinate 8,545 downwards.
GGTGAAGAAATCGGAACTCCTCCATATTGAGGTATGATATTCATTCGCTAAGGATCGCTGTTCAGCAAGTAAAGCTCGCAAATCCTCTTCCTTCATCTTTTTTTTCTCTCCTCCATCACCTACTCTGTATGCACGTACAGCAACGGTGTATTTTGTTCTCTTTCTATATGAGTTCCGTATTTCTAGTCAATCTAACTCGCTCTTCTCTGCCCCCACCAGTGCCTCTAGTACTCCCTGATATATATTAGATCTGAGAGTATAAATTTTGCTTATACTGGCTGAATCAGCAAATATCAGGGAAATCACTTTTTAGTGGGACTGGTTCGTCGACTTTCAAAGGGTAAAAGTCCACTAAATCATCTTTGCAGCTATTTGAACAGTTGCTCTACATATTTAGTTTCAACTTTTTACAATCGGCGACTTATAACTGAGTTCGTAATAAGGATTTTGCAAAGAGATTTACTCACAAATCAGAAATGGTGAAAAGCGCCAGAAAGTCAATTTTTCATTCGTTACTTATGACAACTGAACGGTTCTCCACCCCAGATAGAAGCTCCCTCTGCCATTAAGTGCTCAGAACCATTTCTCGCTTCTGTCTGTTTAGCACCCTTAATCAATCGTCTCATCTCACGACTATCGAGGTATTTGAAGGTATCACTCTCTCCGTTTCTTATTTTCTCTGCATGTGTGGATAAGTACTGCGAGATATGAATCCGCGCCCGGCCATCCAGTAACTCACCTAATAAAAAGATGATCCAGCCTCGCGCTTCCGCATCAGCGGTATCTAATGCTTCTAGTAATGGCTCAATGGCTATTCCTCCGAGCTGTAGTATTTTTTCAATGGCCATCGACTTTTTGGGATGAATTAATTCGAACTTTCGCTCTTTCAAACTTAAGTTATGGATTAACCTTTGTAACTCTTCTAATAGGGGCTTGTCAAACGCTCTATAAGTTTTCTTTTTGCGCTCAACGCAGGGACCTGCGAAAGACATGATCATCAGACCTCACATTGGTTATGGTGAACCAGGGCTCACTTCCATATTTGGTGTGGGTAAGCCACTTATCTCCCTTGTGACGTACTAACTAACAACTATGAGGCCTTATATAGTGAACGACGTAAAATATTGCTTGATTTGAGCAATACACCCTGCCTCAGCGGTTTTAGCGTTTCAATATTTTTCGAGTAGTATCTGTTTCAGACCCCGTTCTCACGGCTCGGTTCGTGTTCGTTTTGTTCTTCAGCGCTGCTAAGTTATCGCTGAACAGATCGAACCTAATCTACAGGCGGCGTTAAAGGAAGAAGTCAGTCGATGAAAGGAACGCTCTTTCAGGGCGATATATCCTTGAGCTTTTCCGAAGCGGGTTCCCCACCAATGCCCCAGTGAGATTTTGGGATTTCATGCACGATTACCTCAACCGCATATGCCGGAATACCCAAATCCACGAGGACGTTGGTTATATTTTGTATCACGATTTTGGCCTTTTCCTCTCCAAACCCTTCCCAAACGTTTACATGAACAATCGGCATTTTCTTTACCTCTGAAATGTTATACTTTCTCAGTAATTTAAACGATTACTTAAAGAATAAATATTCGAGGTGGTGATTATGGACACTCTTGAAGCAATTCATACAAGAAGGAGCATCAGGAGATATACGAGTCAGAGCGTAGAGGATGAGTTAATTCAGGAGATTTTAGCAGCGGGGATGAGCGCCCCGTCCGCGGGCAATCAACAGCCCTGGCAGTTTATTGTCATAACCAACAAGAGTGTTCTTGAAGAAATCCCGCACATAAGTCCCTATGCTGCAATGGTAAGAGAAGCACCGGTGGCCATACTTATCTGTGGCGATCTGAAACTCGAAAGATTTAAGGGTTTTTGGGTTCAAGATTGCTCTGCAGCAACTCAAAATATGCTTCTTGCCGCGCATGCATTAGGACTTGGTGCGGTGTGGACCGGTATCTATCCGATGCAGGATCGCGTTGAAGGGTTCAAGAAGCTCCTCCGTATTCCAGAGGACGTAATACCCTTTGCATTGATTCCAATTGGCTATCCTGCCCAGCAATCGCGTAGAGAGAACCGGCTCAAGGAGGATAGGATCCATTACAATCACTGGTAAATCCCAAAAAAACTGGCTCCAACTCAACTTTCACGAGAATCATGAGCAAGGTTCGTTTTGTCTATACTCAACAAAGGAAGCGGAGCGCGCATTTTAATTTTTTTCTTTGCAGTTATAGTATTTAATTGTTGGAGTTATTCACCATGTCTTTCCGTAATCATGAGCGAGCTATCGATCTGCAATTCCCACAGAAGGTGACCGAGCAGCAGGTTACACTGATCCATGCAGGTATACCAAGAATAGACGCATGTGTAGGTGGCTTTAAATCATCACTAATCACCCTGCTGGATAGTAACCATCCCTTCTCCTTTGAGCTGCTCTCGATACTGTGCGTTAGAGCAATCAAAGCCTTTGGGAAAACCGTCATTTATGTGGATGGCTGGAATTCCATCGATCCTTACCTCATTGGGTCTTTATCAAAACGATTGGGATTGAGAGCAGATGAAGTCCTCCCGAAGATCATGGTCGCGCGGGCGTTCACGGCCTATCAACTCGACTCGATAATCTCTGACAGGCTCGAAGACGTGATTCTTGACCACGGGCCCTCTTTTATGATTATTTCCTGCATAACGGACCTTCTCATGGATAGAACTGTTCGAGAACAAGAGGCGGTAACCATTTTGAGGCGATCATTGTCGATTATCGAAAAACTAACCAGTGACCGTAATTTAATTACGATTGTTACCAAAAGGACAAGACCGCTCTCCGCTCGCTCGGCGGCACTCGATGAGATTCTGTATAAAGGCGCAGGGGAGATCGTCACAATGCGACGTACGAAGGAGGGTGTCGAGCTATACCAGAGTACTCGTGCGTGTAGTATGCACTATGTGCCGTTATCAATCCATCAAACAACGTTAGAAGAGTTCATTGGAGGTGTTTCAATTGGGTAGGACCGTGCGCACATATAGAACTGTTCTTGAAACGATGGTCGATGAATGGCAGGACTTCAAACGAGCATTGAGAAAGGAGGACCGCGCAGCATTTGATTGAGTAATGGAAAAAGCACGCATGCATGCCAGTGCGGCAAGTTACGACGCGCGCGTCGACCCTGTGGAATCGCTCTTCATGTCGATCTTAGTGGAACAGGAAAAAGAGATCGAAGCATTGCGAAAAAAGATAGAAGAACTCGAGAAAGAGAAATGAAGGGTTGGGTACTTGACGTTGGTGCGGACAACGAGAGCAATTGCATGGTTATCTGGCTCAAGGGAGAGAATGGCTCAGTTAAAAAATGCGAATGCGCGTTTACACCGGCATTTTATGTCTATTCATCGCCCGCAGATCTGGTAGTTTTAGAACAGACGCTGGAGGGCGATCCCTTAATCAAGGCACTGGAATACGATGAGAAACGGTTGTGGCCTGGCGAGTCAGCACGAAAGGTCTTGAAGATCTCATTGTCGGATTACCGGGTTCTGATGAAACTGGCTCGTGAGATCGATGAGATGGGTGATTTTTTCCACTACGAGCTGTTCAACGTGGATATCAGTATTCCGTTTGCTTACATGTTTGAGCGGAATTTGATTCCGATGACTTCTATTGAGCTCACGGATGATTGCAAATTCAAACTGCTCGAGGACGTTGACTCGATAGATTATACCATACCGGACTTGAGCAGTATCGAGCTGAATGCTAAAGTCAACGCACGTGGAAATACCAACAGTGGATGACCCACTTGCAAAACTATTCGTCAATCAGCGGGCCATAGCGGGTAAGGATGAGGAGGAGATGCTCACTCACCTGATGGAGGAGATACAAACCATCGATCCGGACATCATCTATACAACCAAAGGAGATTCATTCCTTCTACCCTATCTGTATTATCGAGCAGAGCTCAATGGTCTCGAGGAGTTTTGTCTAGGCCATGATAGAGCGCTTATGCCCGTTGGGAAAGCGAAATCGTACTTCAGTTATGGCAGGGTAATCTACAAGCCTCCACGCTTCATGCTCAATGGACGGATTCATATTGATAGGAGTAATTCATTCCTATATCGAGAGGGCGGCATTCCTGGATTAATCGAGTTGTCGAGGTTATCGCGGATCCCAGTGCAAACGCTATCACGGGTAACGCCTGGTACTGTGATCACGACGATGCAAATCGCGCAAGCGCATCGAGAGAACGTCCTGATCCGCTGGAAGAAGAATGTCCCTGAGGATTTTAAGGATGCTAAAACCCTCTTCCTTGCCGATCGTGGGGGGATGATTTACGATCCCAAAGTTGGGATCCATGAGAATGTGGTCGAAATCGATTTCACGTCCATGTATCCTGCTATCATGGTGAAGCATAATATCTCGCCGGAAACCGTGCTCTGCACGTGCTGTAAAGAGAGCGCCCGTCTTGCTCCCGTGATTGATTACAATATCTGCGAGAAACGGATTGGACTGATTCCACGCGTGTTAGAACCAATAATCAACCGAAGGACGGAATATAAACGGCGAGTCAAGGAAAAAGAAAGGAGCGAATTACGAGAGATCTACGAGGCGCGTAAAAATGTATTGAAATGGATACTCGTCACATGTTTCGGCTATACAGGCTATAGAAACGCTCGATTTGGGCGAATAGAATGTCATGAGGTGATCAATGCGTATGGCAGAGAGTTACTGCTCACCACGGCGAGAATAGCCGAGGACTTGGGCTACGAGATACTCCATGGCGTTGTTGATTCGCTGTGGCTGAAAAGTAATCGCACGGTTTCGTCAGATCACGAAAACCTGCGCCGCACGATTTATGCACAAACGGGAATGTCACTGGAAATCGAGGGTATTTACAAGTGGATCATGTTTCTGCCGCGAAAGACGAGAACTGCAGGCGCGCTGAACAGGTACTACGGTCTGTTTGAGGACGGCAGTATGAAGATCAGAGGACTTGAGCTGAGGAGAAGCGATACGCCGCAGTTGATCAAGAATGCACAGATGGACATGCTTAAGGTAATGGCGAGAGCGGATGACGTAGCAACCCTGCGTGAGCGTATCCCTGAGGTCATAGACGTGCTCAAGGGATACGTTGGGAGAGTGGTGCAGGGCGATTGTGACCTGCAGGATCTCGTTTTTACGTCCGTCGTTTCAAAAGAGCTGGATTTTTACTCGCAGCTTACCAATAGCGTTGCCTGTTTGCTCCAGCTCAAGCACGAAGGAGTGGACGTGAGACTAGGAGAGCATATCAAATATATCATTACCGATGCGGGATCGAAGCGATATGACAAGAAGGTAAAGGCGTGGCAACTGGCAGAAGCGGATGAGCGCTATGATGCGAAGAAGTATGTGCGGCATTTGTTGCGCGCTGGTGAGAGCATCCTGTCCCCGTTTGGCTATACGGAGCGCAAACTCGCGGATATTATACGGCCAACCAAGCAACTTACTCTTGCGGTTTGATTGTGTTATTGTTTTGCAGGGCTTTTATACTTCCTGTTCCCATCCTCCATCGAATCGGGAGCCGCAGTTTGGACAGATTAATACAATTTTGTAGTGAACACCTTCTGATTCGCTGCGAAGCAACGAAACATGAAATCCCCGTTCATAACCGCAGGTGGGACATACCCTGAACTCCTGTTCGAGTTTTACCTTTTTTATCTCCTCTGAAACCGTCATTTCTTTTTTCTCGCCTTCTTTTCCTTCGGTGGCAATGAAGATACATAGTGTATTGACTTCGTTAACAACTCGTTGAAGATTTTTTGATTGGTATAGATATGAGCAGGGAGAACGACATATTCTTTCATGATCCGTCCCGGCATCGGTTCAAACAGTTTAATCTCAGCATAGTTCGCTTGCACCTCTCCTTTATCCTCAGGCGCTAATCTGAGAAAGAGGTTCTCTTGATGCGCGCCGATGAACATAATGTTGTTAATAAAATAGACCGGGTACCCGAACATTTTTCTCGACTCACAGTTAACGTCCTTTAAATTCTCCGCGAGAAAATCAATTAACTCCTTTGGTGCCTTTTTCCAGGTCGTCATTTATCTTGTTCTTCTTATTGGGCTTTTTCTTAGTCGCTAACGGTTTACGTATAGTACAAGCGTGGTGAGGACATTTAAAAGTCGGTATTGAACTCAAGAATCATATAGAGATCGATAGCTCGATTTCTCTGCCGGTCGATTCACCAAGTAAATACCTGCGCCGACGAAGACGAGGCCAACCCAGAGAAAAAGCGGCAGAGGCTCTCCGAGGAGCAAGCCGCTCAGAATCACGCCGAAGACCGGCGCCAGAAACGTGAATGCGGTAAGCCGACTCACCAGGTAGTGATGAATCATCCAGAACCAGAGGAGATAACTGAAAAAGGCGACTATAAAGCACTGATAGCCGATGGCTCCCACTACCGGTGCATTCAGCGAAAGCGCATCGCCCCACTCAAAAATTGACCATGCTACGCCCAGAATCGGTAAAGAGAAGAAGAGCTGAGCAAAGAGTGTCTGATAATGGGTGAAATCTCTGGTTACCATGATCTTTTTGATATAAAGGGTGGTGGCAGCCCAGAAGAAGGCGGCCATCAAAGCCATCAGGTCGCCAATCCAAAATTGCGGGCCTAACGTTGGCGATCAAGCTCCGAAGACTAAAATGAGCCCGGCAAATGCTAATACCAATCCCCCACTTTGAGTGCTGTCAGTCGATCGTTCGGGAGGATGAAGTGAGCACCAAGAGCAACCCAGAACGGGTGGACGTAGAGAAAGATGGTGCTTCGAGAAGCGTGCGTGTACACCAATCCTTGATAAAGGAAGAGGAATTCGAGCCCGAAGAGGACGCCGATAACAGCTCCATGCCTGAGATCCTCTTTTTTCAAAAACACCCGTTCTCTCCGAACCCGAGCGTAAAGGCAAAGCAGCCCGGCGGCCACACTCGATCTTATGGTGGCTGCCAGAAGGGGAGGGATCCCTTGATTGCTGATTTTGATGCTTACGATATTACCGCCCCAGAGAAAACAGAGCAACACCAGCAGTAAACTTGCAACCAGAGGAATCGTTTCAGAGGTCTTTTCGGCACTTTGTGTCTCATACATTCTTTTATTCTCTAATAAGCTCTTTTGTCATCCTATGATCTAAAATATGACTTCACAAATCCACCAACGAGTCTTCGAAATCTGCAACGATAAATTTTCTCCCTTTTTGGATCACGGTATGCCCTTCAGCTTCTAAGCGGTGTTTCTGCACCTCGATGCCGCCCGGGTATTTCTCGTTGATCACGCCATCTGCTTTTAATGTACGCCAGTACGGCGTTGTGTTTTCCGTTCCTTCTGCAGCCGCTTCCTCAGCGGCGTGTGCAGCGATCCAGGCGAAAATGCCCGTGGTCATCGGACAGCCGATGGTCGCGTCGTGTTTCCGGGCAAGTATTGCGCGGATTTGATTAATGGTGATCAGTTTGCCTTCAGGCACGTGTGCCATAATTTCGTCCACTTCTTTCGGTGCAGGAATAACGACCGTCCCCGTGCCCCACCGTTTACTCATCTTATCCGTGATCGCTTCAACCTTTGGCAGGCCTTTACTATCAGCGAGTTTCTCCTGCCACGATTTCCGTTTTGTAGACTTTTTGGTCATCCTTTCCCAATCTAACTAACTCGATACTAATCGGTATCACGATAATCCTCTCGCACCGAATAGAACACGTCGATGATTTTGCAGTCGGTGAGTGCCTTCCCGGAATGCTTCTCATTGGCAGGTATGATCGCGACCATATTTGTTTTCAATATTCGCGGGTGTCCTTCGATAACCAGCTCAAATTCGCCCTGAAGCATGTTCGTAATTTGCTCATGCGGATGCGCGTGTTCGGGCAATACAGAGCCCGCTTTGATGCTCCAGTAGGCCACCGTTACATTATCGGAATGCACAAATTTTACCTGAAAGCCGGGGATCGTCTCTCTTTCGAGTAGCGTTTCTAAGTCATTTACGATCATAGTGCTCACCACTACCAAATATAGCTACTTTTTAATTATGAACACTTAAAAACCCGTTCCCGTTGCCTGGTTCCTAAATACATTGGTTTATGTTACGTCGCTTCTTTGATCATAACCGTAAAAAATAGAAACATTTAAATAGTAGGTTAAACTTTTTAGTTTACTCACCATGGAAGGTAAAAAGATAAAGAGAAAGTATTTGATAGTAATCAGGGCGATCGTTGGTATACTCGTACTTATTGCATTCGCACCAGCGGCAACGGCACAAATGCCTCTGGAGCTCTGGAACGCGACCTACGATGGCGGATCCTTTGATTGGGCTCTTGGTGTCGCGGTGGATTTACAGGATAACATCGTCGTTACTGGTTATTCTACTTTAGGAGCAATCCAGGACTATTACACGATCAAGTACAATAGCAGCGGCGTTGAGCTCTGGAACGCGACCTACAATGGCGGACCCACTGATTGGGCTTCTGGTGTCGCGGTGGATTCACAGGACAACATCATCGTTACTGGTCATTCTTATTTAAGAGGAACCGAAGACTATTACACGA
>CAYNTR010000009.1:0-35537 GCA_964400255.1 uncultured Halobacteria archaeon | reverse complement strand
TAATTCGTCAACTCACACGAGAGACATGATGATGGATGAGGTATTGCTGGTAGAAGTATCAAACGAAGTGGGCAATAAGGTCGGTGGAATCTACGGTGTGCTTACTTCGAAGGCGGAGGTGATGATGAAAAAGTTTCCGAACTACCTGACCGTCGGGCTGTACAACCATGCGACATCGCCCCTTGATTTCGTCCCCCAAACACCTCCAATCGAGCTCGATAACGTCTTCAGGTCACTCTTAAACGATAATATTCGGGTGTATTATGGGAACTGGAAGGGGGGGAGAGGCGCTCCCTGCGTTCTGTTGGATACGCACGATTATATGAACCGTGTGGCATCGGACGATGTCTATAACAGAACTATCTTGGGTGCGTCCTCAGATCATCATGATGGCATTCCTCCGATATACTATGTAATCAAACGAAGGAACTGGGAACTTTTCAGGATTGATAGCTATACTGCCGATTACTTTTACAATGAAGCGATTACATGGTCCGAAGCGGTTGGCTATCTGATCGAGCTCTTATTGAAGGTACCACAGTATGAGGCGAAACGAGCAGTGGTCATCGTGCATGAGTGGTTATCAGCGGGTGTCATATTCCGGAAAAAGGTATTTGACTTACCCTACCGCACCATTTTCGTTACACATGCAACCTCGCATGGCCGAGCTGACAGCGCCGCAGGTGTTAATGTGGCGATGAAGGTTCGCGAGGAATTGGCACGGGATATGCGTGAAACAACCGTGAGCGCGTACGAACGGGGAGTTCCGGCAAAACACTTCACGGAAATTGCAGCGGTAGAAAATTGCGACCTCTTCGCAGCAGTATCTCAATCAGTTGCGCAAGAAGCCACCTACTATCTCGGCAAACCGCCCGATAGTATTCTGACAAATGGTATTGCGATGCCCAAAGGCGTACAATTCCATGATATTCTGAGAATACAAGCGGTGCATAGGGAAAGGATCCGTGAATTTATGCAGTCGGTACTCTCACCCTACTATCGTATGGATGTACGAGAGTGTTTGATTGTGATGACCTCTGGGAGATACGAGTTAGTGAACAAGGGTTTTGACCTCTTTATTAGAGCGTTGGCAAAGTTGAACGAGGCACAGCGCGGTATGGAACCGGTTAAGCCTGTTTTTGCATTCATCCTCGTACCTTCGCGGACCCGAGGGCTCAATGAAAATGTATCAAGGGCGATTACCCAGTATCGCAGGTTGAGAAGCATGCTCGAACCCGTTTCGGACTATATCACTGAGCTGCTGACACAGGCGATCGCACAGAACGATAGCTCTATTCTGGATAAGAGCATAAATGAGTTGCTGAGCAAGGATGTAATGATGGGCGAGATCTTGGAGGAGGCTCTTGAAATACCCGAAGCGGTAACGAGAAATGAATTTCCACCGATTGCAACGCACGATTATGATTATGAGCGAGACCCGCTATTGGACCTGTGCTGGCAGCTGGGGTTGAGAAATCGGGAAGCGGATAACGTGAAAGTGATGATCATACCATCGTATCTCAGTGCGAGCAGACGGCCACTGCATCTGAGCTATTTAGACTTTGTGAATGGGTGCGATATGGGCATATTCCCGAGTAGATACGAGCCGTTTGGGTTGACACCCGTTGAAGCTGCAGCAAATGGCTGCATCGCTGTCACGAGCGATCTATCCGGCTTGGGCGAGGAACTCAAAGCAATGGGTAAAGGTGATGAGAAGGACGGGATTTATGTATTGCACCTCATGAATAAAGGTGATGAGGAGGTTACCGATGCTTTGAAAGATTTTTTGGCGGATTTGAGGGAGATGCCGTATGATGAACTCCTCGCTTTGAAAAGGAGAGCGTATCAGTTAGCCGGGAGTTTCTCATGGCAAGAGAAGATCGGGAACTATGTCGCAGCGGTTGAAAAGGTGGTTTAATTTTAACGGGGCTCCGCCCCGTTGACCCCGAAAACCCTGTAAGGGTTTACTACCAAATCCCAAGTAAATCCCAATTTCCTAATAAACCTTTTTGCAAGCAAAAAGCTTTACTAAAAAATCTTGTTTCTTTAGTCACGTTTTCTTTTCTAAAGAAAAGTTGTTGGTAGTATTGGGGTTTGGGATTTGTTTGGTAGTATTGGTATGTATTGGGATTTTGGATTTTCTATGGAGCTAAATAAATACGCTGCATTAACTCCTCTGAAGAAGGACGGTATAACCTCGATATCGTTTCCGTAGAAGCAGATTAGGGGTGGGGTTGCGGGGCGGTATCGTTCAAAAGCGATGACGACGACTTGTTAATTATCTTGTACGCCTCGGATAAGAGTATGAACACCAAAAAGAGCGAGATAAGCACGAAGAAGAGATATGATTGGGCTGACCAATAATCCCCAAAGGTCAAGAGCAATCCGAACTCGTCCACAATGAGTCCAAATCCAATGCCATAGAGAGCAGCGGAAACCCTGGTTATAGTGCGTCCGGAGCGCGTATGCCCAAGCCAACCGCCAACAACAGTCAGCCCGATTCCATAGAAGAAGTGATGAATCCGATACCCCTTCAGCCATAACTCGAATGTTGGAGTACTCGGGAGGTCTAAAAGTATAACAAATATTCGCGCGACGATAAAAGAGATAATAAACGCGAAAAGGATGATAAACTGAATTTGAAGCTTCTGTGCATTGGGTTTGAAGTTATCGTTCCGCAGCAGAGAGAGTATCGACCTTAAGAGTCCGAGTAAAAGAATTATGTAGCCGATAAATATGAGCGCGGTATCGTAGCCCAGGCGTAAGAGTATCGCGGCTTCAATCGCTTTGCCACGGGTAAATTTGTCCAGTATATCAAGAAAAACTACCGCATCGATCAAAGCCCCAACGATAAGCCCGGAACCGCTGATTATGCTCACCTTTACGATCTTAGGTCGTGTAAGCAAGGATAGAAAGTGCCGTAACTCGTGCATTCGGATCGCCTCTAACCGTATACGCCGTGATTTAATAGATACTAATATGAATGAGATGATTTAAGATTTACGAAATATTTGTAGATTTCAGTTGCTATCAATACCGTGCTTGAAACTGCCAGTATAGCGATCCAGTCCTTCATTCCGAGGAAGACGGTATTCAGATACGGCTGCATGAACGGCACATAAATAACGCCGATCTGAAGGATTATCCCTATCCCAAGCCCGATCAGTAGATTCCTGTTCGATAGCGGATTCATGCTAAAGAGCGATACGGTGAACGACCTTGCATTCAGAGCATTGAACCACTGGAAGACCACAAGGGTTGTGAATACCACGGCTCTGGCAAGCTCAGGAGTGCTTGTAGCAAGATAATAATAAAATAGGGATATTGAACCTACACCCATCACAAGGGACCCCAACACTACTCTCGGTACCATCCACGTTGTTATAAACGGCTCATCATACGGTGAAGGTCGCCGCTTCATTATCTCCCTCTCTTTTGGCTCTGTGATGAGCGGCATGACAATCACACCGTCTGTGACCATATTAATCCAGAGGATCTGGGCTGCTACAAGCGGCAGTGGCAGCCCGATTAGTAATGCAAGGATAAGGGTTGCTATTTCACCAAAATTTGTAGAGAGCAGAAAATAGATGGCTTTCTTGATATTGTCCTTGATCCCTCTCCCTTCTTCCACTCCTGCAACGATACTCGCGAAATTGTCGTCAGCCAGTACCAGATGAGAGACGTCCTTTGCAGCATCAGTCCCTTTTATCCCCATTGCAATGCTGACATTTGAGCTCGCAAGTGCGGGCACGTCATTGACGCCATCGCCGGTCATTGCAACGATCTGCTTATTTGCCTTTAATGCGTTCACTATTCGTAGTTTCTGCTCTGGCAGTACGCGCGCAAAGACATTGGTATCCTTGATGCTTTCTTGCAATTCTTCATCTGATACTCGCTCAATATCTTGTATGGTCGCCGGGTTTCTCATGCCCACCTTTCGAGCGACGCCCATCGCTGTTGAGAGATGGTCGCCGGTAATCATAATGGGTGTTATGCCCGCTTCGTAGCATTTTTTCATAGCACCGACCACCTCGTCTCTCGGAGGGTCCATCATGCCCACGATACCTGCCAGAATAAGCTTCCCCGTGAGCGATTCTATGCTGAGCACAGTAATCTCTCTCTCAACCTCCTGATAGGCAAGAGCTATCACTCTCAACGCATTTTTTCCATATTCATGAGCAGTCTTCTCCAATACCGTTCTGTCCTCAGATTTAATCTCTCTAATCTCCTCTGCGGCAACATATCCGCAGAGGTCAAGGACCTGTTCCAGCGCGCCTTTTACCATCACAAAGTTCTTATCCCCGGCGTGGTGTAGGGTGACCATGAGCTTTGAGGCTGAATCGAAAGGAATCTCAAAGATTCGTGGCACGGTGTTATCGAGTGAATCCAGATCAATACCCGCCTTGTATGCCAGTACCACAAGCGCACCTTCCGTAGGGTCTCCAAAGAGCCGCCATGTCTCTTCTTCTTTGTAGAGCTTTGCGTTATTGCAGAGTCCCCCTATTTTTACCGCCTGAATAAACGTCTCATCACCAGCAGGATCCATCTCCTCCCCTTCTTTTATGAATTTGCCCTCAGGGACGAACCCTACGCCGGTAATTTCATAGTCGTTAAAGCCGATGAAAGCGCGGGTAACGGTCATTTCGTTTCGGGTGAGGGTACCTGTCTTATCAGTGCATATCGCCGTTACTGACCCCAAGGTCTCTATGGCCGCAAGCCGTCTTATAAGCACGTTCCTTTTCGCCATCCGGTACATACCTATAGAAAGAGCAACGGTTAAGGCGACTGGCAGACCTTCGGGTATCGCAGAGACCAGTTGGCTGAGAATAACTAAAAACAGATCGTACAGAGGATACTCACGTATTAGACCCACTACGAGCGTAAAAACCATCACAAACACAACGGCTTTGATTATCCAGCGGCTGAAATGAGCCATCCTGCGCATGATCGGGATATCTTCCTCTGCCTCCTGAACCGTTCTGGCAATTTCACCCATCTGGGTATGCATCCCGGTAGCAACGACCACCGCCTCTCCATGACCCGCCACCACCTGCGTTCCTGAAAAAACCATGTTCTTCTGCTCAGTTACCTGTGCTTCCGGCTTTACAGGCGTAACATATTTTTCAGAAGCAACCGACTCGCCGGTGAGCACTGCTTCGTCTAGTTTCAGATTAACACGCTCAATCACGCGTGCATCCGCCGGTATCTTATCGCCCGTCTCGAAGATAATCACATCGCCCGGAACAACTTCTCGTGAAGGTAGCTCTTCTATTACCCCCGTTCTTTTTACTTTCACAACCGGGGATGCGAGTTTTTTGAGCGAGGAGATTGCCCGCTCGGCTCTTCCCTCCTGTATCGAGCCAATGATCGCATTTGCCGTCAAAATTACCGCTATTATTATCGCATCGTCATATTCATGGAGTAAAAAAGCCACAAACGCTGCAACGATAAGCACATAGATTATCGGGCTCTTGAACTGCCGAAGGAACACGTGCACATACGATTCTTTTCTCTTCTCTTCAAGTTCGTTGTAACCATACTGGAGAAGCCTCCCCGCTGCCTCATTATCTGTTAGCCCGCGGATACGCGTATCAAGTTTCTCGAATACGGTCTCTAAATCGTAGGAATGCCAGCTTTCTTTATGCATCTTCTCTCACCATAACTCCTTGTCCACCGTGAGGGGTGCAGTCGAGCCACAATACAATAAGCATACATACACGGTAAATTATAATAAAGAATTAATCATGGAGGAGTCAACTGAAAGAACAGGATCCGTGCCCGAAAGAAACGGTCGAGACCGGAAGGTTAACGTTCGAAAGGCGTAGCTACTATGAGAGAAAAATGGTCATCAAGCACCGGTTTTATCCTTGCGAGCATAGGCTCCGCAGTGGGTATAGGTAATATCTGGCGTTTCCCGTATATCGTGGGCGAAAATGGAGGCGGAGCATTCCTGATCCCATACTTCATAGCAGTTTTCCTCTTTGGCATGCCTCTGATGATGCTTGAGTTCGCCATGGGAAGGCATTTCCAGACCTCGGTTGTGCCGACGTTCAGTACAATAGGGAAGAGATTCAGATTGGCAGGCTTCTTCATCGTCCTTGGCATGGGTATGATACTGAGCTATTATCTGGTAATTACCGGCTGGGTGCTTGCCTATTCCCTCTTCTTTATCTCTGGCATCTCCGTGCCTTTCTCTGCGTTCACCGCTTCGTATTATCCGCTGCTCTTCTTTTTGATCTCAGGCGGAATAACCTTCTTTGTGGTCATGGCAGGCGTCAGGCATGGAATTGAAAGACTTGCAAAATTGCTTATCCCGCTTTTGTTCGCACTGCTGCTTCTACTGCTTGCTTTTTCCATCTCGCTGCCAGGTGCTGTGCAGGGAATAGGGTTCTATCTCACCCCGGACTTCGAACGACTTTCTGACCCCTTGGTATGGACTGCAGCATTTGGCCAGGCATTTTTTTCTCTGAGCGTGGGATTTGGTATCCTGCTCACCTACGGCAGCTATATGCGGGATGAGAAGATTGCCAAAAGCGCAGGGATCATAACCGTTTCTGATTTGCTTGTCGCAATCCTCGCGGGAATCATGATATTCCCTTTGGTTTTCTCGTTCGGTCTCGACCCTGCAGCCGGAGTGCAGCTTGCCTTTGTTGCCCTGCCACTCATATTCTAGGAAATACGTTTGGGGATTTTCTTGGGCACTGTCTTCTTTTTACTTCTTTTCTTTGCCGCACTAACCTCTGCGGTTTCCATGCTCGAAGTGCCGGTAGCAACCCTTATTGATTATTATGGCTTCGAAAGGAAAAAGGCAGCATCAGTGGCTTCACTACTCATCATTCTTGGTGGGCTTCCCTCAGCATTAAGCTACACCGCCCTTAAATTACAACTGTTCGGTACGCCTCTTCTTGACCTGAATGATTTTGCATTCGGCACTCTTGGTCTCATCGTAGCCGGGCTGATCTTGAGCATAACCGCAGGCTGGTTTCTTGATCACAGGATCATATTCAAGGAAATTGGGGGCAGCAGAAAGATGCAAAAACTGTTTATACGAATCATAAAATTTTTCATACCGGTCATACTTTTCATTAACCTTGTGGTAAGGCTGATTAATCTTGGTTAATTCTGGTAAACAGTATATATCCACCTAAGTATCCAGAACTGAAGAGGAATGTGAAAGAGAATGATATACTGGGCTCTGCTTCTCCATGCGTACCAACCACCGACACAACTCCCTGGGATGGTTAGGAAAATAGCCAATGAATCATATAGGCCTTTAATCACACTGTATCGTGAGATGCCCGAAGCGAAGGTGACCTGGAATATCTGTGGTTCATTGACCGATATCTTATACGACTTCGGTTTCACCGATATCCTGGAAGGTCTGGAGGATTTGGCACGAAACGGGCAGGTTGAATTCACAGGGTCTGCAAAGTACCATCCAATACTACCGCTCATTCCTGAGGGGGAGATAAGGAGGCAGATAGAACTCAATATCAAGACCAACCAGAACTTCTTTGGCGATGCTTTCAAACCTCGCGGCTTCTTTCTCCCTGAACTGGCCTATGGCAGGGGGATTGTAAAGCCTATCGCTGAAACCGGGCATGAATGGTTCATTATGAGTGGTATCGGGTGCCCTGCTGAGTGGCCGGTGCATATCATCTATCAGGTAGAAGCTGAGGGGAAGAGGATAGCGGTATTCTTCAGGGACGATAGATTAAGTAACCTGGTGGGATTCCAGAAGATGGAAGGGGGCAAACCTTTTTTGGATGAATTACGAAAAGTGCAGTCTGAACGGGGTCTTGAGGATATCTATGTGATCACCGCCATGGATGCGGAAACCTTCGGGCACCATATTTGGCTTTGGGAGAAGCTCTTCTTGATGGACACCTACGAAGAGCTACAGCAACAGAAATTGTTATCGGTGCAACAGAAGCAGATATTAGAAGTGGAAGAGGAGATTAGGGCGGTAACAGTCTCCGAACTCCTTGACCTGTTTCCCAAGGGTGAGGTGGTAGAACCCAAGCCCTCGTCATGGAGCACGAGCGCCGAAGACTTAGCGATTGATGATCCGTATCCACTGTGGAAAGGGAAAGATAACAAGCTCCATTCTTATCTCTGGGAGAGCCTTCAAATCTGTCTTGAGACCGTGCAAAAGGCTTTGGAAGTTGCTGATAACGATGAGTCGAGGAAATATGCCCGGATCGCGCGCTTATTGTTGGATCGAGCAGAGCATAGCTGCCAGTGGTGGTGGGCAAGTAAAAGACCGTGGTGGGATCTCAACATGATCGCCAATGGCTTACATGAGCATTACCGAGCTATGATTAACGCATACAAAGCGATTAAATCAAGTGGGTGCGCTGAAGAAATAAAGGAGAGGTATTATCACAAGGTATTAGCAGCACGCAAATTTAGATGGAAGGTTAGCGACGAATTGTTCATGTGAACTCAAAGAACATAAACTATTTATATAATCAAAGCGGTAAAAAAATTAGCTTCTAAAAGAGGTGTAAAATTGCTCAAGCCCGTAGTGTTAGAGAAAATAGAAAAAATAAAGCCCGTGGATATAGTAGTAGGGATCTCAGCGAAGAATGTGGACACCACAATAGTGCACGTGATGAATGTGGCATCCACGGGTCTATTGGAGTTTATGTCGGACTATAAGGGACTCGTGGTTGTATCCAATGGCTTTTCTACCGATAGGACTACTGAACTTGCAGAACTGTTTGAACTCCCGAGGAAAGTATCTAAAATAGTTACCGAAGAGGTTGGCGAGGTGGGCAAGGGGAGTGCTATCAGAACGGTTTTCGAGGTAGCCAAGCATGCTGAAGCCGATACGGTAATACTCCTCGATGGGGATTTGCTCAGTGTACGTCCGCAGTGGATAGAACACCTGGGACAGCCGACACTCTATGGCACTGCAGACCTCGTTGTCCCGTACTATGTGAGACACAAGTATGATGGCATTATCACCAACAACCTCGCGTTTCCTCTGACGAGGGCATTGTATGGCGTGCATCTCAGGCAGCCAATTGGTGGTGACTATGGCGTCTCCTCCGAGTTCGCGCGGAGGCTGTTAGAACATCCGCTCTTCCCCGCTGGATTTGGTATCGATATTTTTATGACCACGGTTGCGGCTGCTGAGGATGTGGGTATTCAGGAAGTTCTCCTCGGATTGAAGTTACACGAGTCCACCACGAAGTACATTGATCCTGGTACGCACTTGACACCCATGTTCAGGGAGGTTGTGGGTTCGATGCTGGATCTGATGATCTATTATGAGGATGTGTGGAAGAACGAGTACGTGTTTAGAAAGGTGCGAAGAGTGAAAGCCCGGTATCATGGTCAAAAACCAACCCCCATAAAGGTAGACATTGAAAAAGTGGATAAGATGTTCAAACAAGGATACAAGGACTTTGAGAGCATTATAGCGGCGAGTATGGGCATTGAGGAGTTTAAAGAGCTTGAAAAAACAGCTCAAAAAGAGCCTGTCGATATAACTCCGGAGTTGTGGGCAAAAGTCGTCTACAATTTGGCCGCGGCGTATAAGAAGCATGAGGACAGAAGAATCCAGATACTTGATGCCTTAAGAATACTGTGGATGGGGAGATTCGCAAGCTACGTCGTTGCTACGAAGGATATGGAGACGAAGGACGCGGAGAGAGAGATAGAGCGGCAAGCGGAGATTTTCGAGCGCGAGCGCGATTATTTAATCTCCATATATTAATACTTATTGGTTGTTGGGGTGGCGCATGGACATAACGAAGCTGCGATGTTTTATTCCCGTCGGTGGGCAAGCGAAACGGCTGAAACCATTGACGCATGAGATAGCAAAGCCTTGTGTCCGATTCTTGAATAGGCCGTTAATCGAATTCTCGATGGCTGTGCTCGCGGAACGGGGTATACGAAACTTCATCTTTGGGGAAGGCGGCTATACGAACTATACAAACCTGTTTGATCAGTATGGAGAGGGTATTGGATTCTCCGCAAAGTATATGATCGAGCCGCGCGTGCACATTAAACATCAGCCCAATCTTGATGACCTGGGAAGCGCGGATTCTTACCGGCTCAACGTTGGCTACTATGATGTTCGTGATCCCGTGCTCGTTATACAGGGAGATAACCTCTTCGATATCGATCTCAATGACTTTATCAGGAGGCATGAAGAGAAGAAGGGCGCACTGATGACTATTGGTCTAACACACGTGGAGGAGGTAGAAGAATACGGCATAGCCGAGTTAGGTGAAGATTTAAGAATAAAGCGGTTCATCGAAAAGCCGTCAGCAGATAAAGCGCCAAGTAATTTTGCCAACGCAGGCGTCTACCTCCTCTCACCTGAAATCAGAAGAATCGTTGAGAGCGCGGAGGTTAAACAGATAATAGAAGGGCGGGGAAGGCTCGATTTCGGATATGACTTCATTCCCTACCTGGTCGATAACGGATTTCCCGTCTATGGGTATGAACTGAAGGTATGGTATGATCTGGGAAATCCGGAGAGATATCTCAAGGCCATGCATGGTGTGCTTCACGGGGCACTTGATATCCGAATCTTAGAACCGAAAATTGCACCTGGTAGAAACGTGTGGGTTCAGGGCTACAGTGAGGAATCGATAAAACGCCGGGACGTGATCATCAGAAAGTATAAAGAAGGTACATTGTTCATTGAGGGGGCTGCTCTGATTGGAAGGCACACGAGAATCGGCGACTATTCCACGATTTCTGATGCAAACGTTGACAATTTCTGCATCCTCGGCGAGCATGTGACCATAGAACGATCCGCCCTAATGGATGCTGCACGAATCGGGGATTATACGCATATATCAGACAGCATTTTAGGTCGGAAAGTGGTGGTGGAATCGAGCCGAGAGAACCCCACCTACATCGAGTCAAATTCCGTACTTGGCAATGCGGTTCACATCGGCGAAGGATGCCGGCTCGTAAGAACCAAAATTGACCCTGGATTAGCGATTCCACCGGGCATGCGGTGTAGCGATACCTTTCTTCACACTGCGGAAGACGTTGTTGAACTGGCAAATCAATGCTAGGAGTATACGAAGCCCTTTAGCTATAGCGATCACGAGAAGATAACCTGTGCTAACTTGAAAGGATCAGAAGCGATAACAGACGCCGCATAGAGTTCCATTGCCCCAATATCAGAGTTTTTATCGGCTAACGAGCCTCTATCCACAAGTCGAACGATATGCTGATCGTGCACTTGAAAGATCGCAAGGTTGAACGACTGCACACCCATATCGAGGTAGCGCCGCAGTACGTCATACATGGTATCTGCCATCTCATCACTTCTCTTCGCCCTGCTGAGAATAAAAATCTCCTTCTCTTTTACGGGCGTCAAATAGCACAAAATTCTTTCCCTTCCACGCGCTTCTGCCAGACCTAACTCGTTATGTATGGTATAGAGATCCTCAAAATAATCGGCGTTAAATTCTCTGTTATAGCCGGAAACAGCTTTTTCTAAAGCTTCTAATTTGCCATACCGTTCCGGAGAGGCTGTTACTTGCATATGGCCGTGGATAATGGAAGCCCCGCTCTTCCAGAGACAATTCCACATGAAGAACTTCCGCAGTCCTTTTTCAGCGTGGCATTTCGTAACTTCTTCAAACCAGCGCTCTCCGGTGCTCAAATAATCCCTAATCCATTCCCTTTCAATCACCAAAGGATTGTGCTCCTTGAAGATTATCAAGCTATGAACCGCATCATATTTTGCGATATTACTTGCGGTAATGCAATATTTACCCTTTATCCTTCCAAAAAAGTCTGATGGCGTTTTATTTTCAGGATTGCAAAAAAGGCAGTTCGCTCTCTCCTCTAATTCCGCCAATTGAATTGTTGATTTCGCATCGATTGGTCTATCAACCCTTAACTCGTTGAACAAGCTCTGTTCCCCGGTAAACCGGTTTTTAATCGAGACTATCCGTTGCCTTTCGACGCGCTCGACAGAACCAAACCGCTCTTTAACCCACGCTCCCATCTCCTCAGGAACTTTCTGGGTGCCTGTAGAGACTTCAACCGTGTAAAGGCGATGAAACAATTCCTGGGCATTTCGTGGAAGCTGTCCGAGTATCTTATCAAGTTCCGTTATTTCGTAGTTCATGAGATTTGTATCCACAAATGAATAACTTAACTGAAAGCTGTTATTTATTTATGCCATACGAATTATGTAAAAACAAGCTTGCCTGGTACTAATGGATGGTGAGAAAAAGATGGTAAAGAAGAGCATCTGCCTTATTTTTGAAGTTCATCAGCCGTTTAGGCTATGGAATGACTTTTTCTGGACCAAACGAATGTTCAAACGGGGCTTGAAAGAAGAAGACCTGTTTACGTATTACTTTGACGACGATAAGAACCGAGAGATCTTTGAGAAAGTCGCGACAAAATGCTATCGACCGACAAATGAACTCATATTACGATTGATAGACGAATACGACGATTTCAAAGTGGCGTATAGCGTAACGGGTGTGTTTATCGAGCAGTGCGAACGATACGGTTTTACGGATATCTTAGAAGATTTCAGAGAACTCGCGGCGAGCGGAAGCGTAGAGTTCCTGGATCAGACCTATTATCATTCGCTCGTGGGTCTTTATGAGGACGAGGACGAGTTTATCGAGCAGGTACGCATGCATCGTGAGGTAATGCGCGAGGTAATTGGATACGAACCCACTGTTTTTGAGAACACCGAGCTGTTGTACAACAACCGAGTAGCGAAGCTCGTCGAGGAGATGGGTTATCACGGAATCATCGCTGAGGGTGTGGAACGGGTATTGCATGGGCGATCGCCAAACCATGTGTATTCCCCCCGGGGCTGCAAGGAGCTCAAATTGCTGCTCAGGAATTATCCCCTAACTGATGATGTGGGATTCCGGTTTTCGCTTAAAAGTTGGAATGAGTATCCGCTAACGGCCTCGAAATACGCCTCCTGGCTCGCGGCAACACCGGGGCAATGTATAACCCTCTTTCTGGATTATGAGACGTTTGGCGAGCATCAGTGGGCGGATACCGGGATATTTAGTTTCCTCCAGGATCTCCCTCGGCAGGTGTTGGCAGCTCAAATGGAGTTTGCGACCCCTTCCGAGTTCATAGAAACGTATCAGCCGATAGGGACCATAGATGTGCGGGATTTAGAAACGACCTCGTGGGCAGACGTGGAGAAAGACACGTCATGCTTTATCGGAAATACGATGCAGTGGGCGTGTTATGATTATCTGAGATGGCTCGAACCGCACGTAAAAGAGTCAATGGATGACGAACTACTAAAAATATGGCGATACCTGGGGATAAGCGACCATCTGTATTACATGTTTACGATCGGTGGTGCACCCGGCGAGGTACACAGTTACTTCTCACACTTTAAAAAGCCCTACGATGCGTTTGTCACATTCTTCTCGGTCATTCATGATTTCGATGCCCGTTTAAGGGCGGCAATTAAAAAAGGCTGAACACCCTTTAGCTGTTCGGGATGGCCAGAGAATGCGAGGTTTAAAGAGGGTTGTGAGTATTTCAGGAGTGCGCCAGGAGATGAGGTAGAAGAGGCGAAACAAGGATATCTCGAACGGGGGAATTGCGCACTGAAATTGAAAAGATCATTTGCGTGAAATGAAACCGCTTTTTTTTCCGATCTCTTCGTGTAAACTTATTTATTTATTCATGAACTACATCATAGCATATCTCTGGAAGAGGTGATGGTCTCATGACCACAGAAAACGAGATCGGCGAGGTCGCCGGACGGATATGGCATTTACTAAAAGAGCGTGGCGAATTAAGTATTTCCACTGTTGCGTCCGCGCTCGATACGAGACAAAGCACCGCGTACATGGCGCTTGGATGGCTCGCACGAGAGGATAAGTTGGTATTCGAAAAGAAGACCCGGGGTGTTTTCGTCCGATTGAAGTGAGTATGCGTTGTGGTCTGATGAGTCTACAAGCTGTTTCTCAAACACCCTAGTGACCGCGAATGTAGGCGGGCTCTCTGAACGCGTCGAGGATACGATAGGTGAGATTCCTAAATGTCAAAATAGCTTTGCTTATCTTTAAAGATTAGGAAAAATGCTGCTCCTGGTAATTCCCGTAATCGTGCTCCTGATTTTTCTCTCGTCATCTTCGGTGAGGGGATACCGAAAGCTTACGGGATCCATAATGACAAATTTGCGTTTCTCGTCTCCAATCCGCGATGAACACGATCTGCGATGACGGTGCGGTAGGACGATTATGGGTCTTTGAGAAATGAAGTGAGTGAAACAGCGGAATCACCGTTATAACCCTAACCTGCTATCTGATAGTTATTTAAACGTAAATAAAGTTCTTTTCTGTAATGTACAAGCGCATTGTCATGATCGTTGATTCTGGAATAGAACCGATATTCGTGTCAAGCTATGCCTTTTTAACCGCGAGTGCATCCAATGCGAAATTGTATCTTGTCCCCGCGTATCGCGATCCTGAAGTACTTGCCAATATACAAGAAATAGAAAGCAGAGCAAAAGCAGAGGAGATAGAAACAGAACAGCTCTCGGTCGAAGGTGGGGTCATACGTGATGTTAACAAACTCGTCAGGGACAAGAAGCTGGATCTCATCCTCACTGCTCTTAAAGGTGAACGAGATGGTCGTTTTTTCATTGGCACCCTTGCTCAGCGACTTATGAAGCACGCACAAGCCTCGGTCATTGGCGTGCGAATCGTTAAGGCACGACCGATTACGCATCACCAGAAACTGCTTGTACCGGTATCCAACAGAGATTATCACTTCAATGAGCGGCTCTTTCTCATCGATGTGCTTGCTCACAAATTGAAGCTCAATGTATCGCTCTTTCGCTGCATCAAATCGACAGGTCGATCGTTTGATAAGGCTGAGATGGAAACGGTCTTTAAGGAAAGCGAAGCTTATCTCTCCCCGTTTAAAGATAACCTCCTCGAAGGCGGCATACCAACCGATGTCCGGGTGCGGGTGTGCGAGAATGCCACCGATAGTATTCTCGATGAATCTATGAGTGGTCGCTTTGATCTCCTGTTTGTTCGCGCGCTCAAACGAAATGTTAGTAAGGAGTTCTTAGGGAGCAACGAAATGGAGGAGATCATAAGACGAACGCCGTCAAACCTCTTGTTGTGGAAGTCGAGGGATTGAGATGATGGAGAAGCTCGACGATGTGCATGCGGCGGAGCTTGCGGAGGTCTTCAAAGTCCTGAGATCATCCCCTGACGGGTTACCCGAGGAGGAGGTAAAGAAACGATTTCTCTCCTTCGGCTCCAACGAAATTCAAGAGAAGAGACGAACCCCGCTCTACATCAAGTTTCTCAAACAGTTCTTCAATTTCTTCGCGATTCTGCTCTGGGTTGCCGGCGGACTTGCTTTTCTCGGTGAGTACCTGTCTCCAAATGAGGGCAATTTGAACCTCGGGATTGCGATCGTCGGCGTGATTTTTATCAACGCTATTTTCACGTTCTATCAGGAATACAAGGCTGAACAGGCCGCAGAGGCGCTCAAGAGGATGCTTGCGCCCATCGCCAGAGTCGTTCGGAGTAAGAAGGAGCAGCAAATACCCGCCCGCGAGGTGGTGATTGGAGACCTCATTGTGCTCGCGGAAGGCGATCGAGTCCCTGCTGATGGACGACTTATCGAACAGTACGAGCTTAAAGTGAACAATGCACCGCTGACCGGAGAGTCGATCCCGCAGAACCGATGTACTGCTCCGGAGAAAGGCGAGTTAATAGAGGCACGGAATATTGTATTCTCAGGTACGACTGTTGTTTCCGGCTCGGGAAAGGCGGTGGTATTCGCCACCGGGATGGGAACGGAATTCGGCAAGATAGCGGGATTAACGCAGGAGATCAAAGAGGAGAAGACCCCGTTACAGAAAGAGATTGCCTTCTTCATAAAAGTGATCTCCATCATAGCGATCCTGCTCGGTATCGTTTTCTTCTTCACTGGTTGGGTCATCGGCCGTGATTTTACCGCGAATTTCATCTTTGCGATCGGGATAATCATTGCGAACGTCCCGGAAGGGCTCCTGCCAACCGTGACGCTTACGCTCTCCATAGCCTCGCAGCGAATGGCGAAGCGGAACGCACTGATAAAGAGCCTCAATTCCGTTGAGACGCTGGGCTCGACAACCGTTATCTGCACCGATAAGACCGGAACCCTGACCCAGAACGAGATGACGGTGACGAAGATTTTTGCTAATGACCGTGAGATGGAGGTTACAGGTTCAGGCTACAAGCCTGAAGGTAGCCTCCTCGCCAACGAGCAAGCGGTCCCTGCGGCTGAGTTAAAGGCGCTCGAACCGTTTTTGAAGACGGCATTTCTCTGTAATAGTTCCCAACTCACGATGAAAGAAGGGCGGTATGTGATCATCGGCGATCCGACCGATGGGGCACTGCTCGTGTTAGCGAAGAAGTTCATTGATACTGAAACAGTAGAGCAGTGCGAAGAGCGCATCTTTGAGATTCCCTTTAGCTCTGAGCGAAAGATGATGTCCACCATAAACCGGGTTGAGAGGACCGTGGCTTATGTGAAAGGCGCGCCGGAGTCGGTGCTTAAGCTTTCGAATCGAATCCTGATCGATGGAGCGGAGCACCCACTTTCGGAAGAGGAGCGGAAGAGGCTTGAGCAGATAGCGGAAACGTTTGAAACCGAAGCATTGAGAACCATCGCCCTCGCGTACCGTGAAGTCCCCATTACGGATTGTTACTGTGCTGAGGACGTCGAAAAGGACCTGATCTTTCTCGGGTTTGCAGGCATGATCGATCCACCTCGTACTGAAGTGAGGGACGCGGTGATGAAATGTAAAAGTGCGGGGATCAAGATCATCCTGATCACGGGCGACAATAAACTTACCGCAGAGGCTATTGCGAGGGAGGCCGGCGTGATCGAGGGTAACCCCCTCATTTTAGAAGGTTCAGATCTCAATAAAATGAGCAGGGAGGAGTTAAAAGAGGCCCTGAAGAACCCGGAGATCATATTCGCACGAACTGCACCAAAGAACAAGCTGGACATTGTCACGGCGTTAAAGGAGATGGGAGAGGTGGTCGCGGTAACCGGCGACGGCGTCAACGACGCGCCCGCGCTTAAAGAGGCGGATATCGGCATCTCAATGGGCGCCGGAACCGATGTTGCGAAGGAGGCGTCCGATGTCATCCTGATCGATGATAATTTCAAGAGCATTGTGGACGCCGTCATGGAAGGCCGCACCGTTTTTGACAATATCAAAAAGTTCGTTACGTACATACTCACGAGTAACATACCTGAAATTGTTCCCTTCCTTATTTACGTACTCTTTCGCGTTCCCTTACCGTTAACCGTGATCCAGATCCTTGCGATTGACCTCGGAACTGACATGGTACCGGCAATTGCCATTGGGACCGAACCACCGGAAGTTGACGTTATGGAGCGACCGCCACGGCCACGGAAGGAGCGGATGCTGACCCTCCGCACACTTCTCAGATCCTACGGGTTTATCGGGCCCATAGAAGCAGCAGCCGGACTGCTGGGGTACTGGTGGGTCTTGAAAGAAGGGGGCTGGGTACGAGGTATGGACCTTCTCGCTACCGATCCGCTCTATATCAAAGCGACCACCATGGCGCTCGCGGCTATTATTATCTGCCAGATCGCCAACGGTCTTCAATGCAGGAGTCTGCGGAATTCGGTCTTCAAGATCGGGTTCTTCAAGAACAGGTACCTCTTCATTGGATTCGCGACCGAACTGCTGCTCATCCTCGGGTTTGCGTACCTCCTCTTCTTCCAGCGGTTTCTCGGAACGGGACCTTTGGAATTGAAGCACTGGCTCTTCTTCGTACCGTTCGCCATTCTTATTTTTGTGGTCGAGGAGATCCGAAAAGCGATCAAACGGAGGCTTGATGGGAAAGAAAAAGCAGGCCGAGGGAGTGGTAACTCAGTCAGCCCATAGAACTAACGCATAAACCAATTGATTGGTCAATCTGCTTATTGATAATAACGTTAATCTGACGTTCGTAAAGCTCTTTGTCGAGATCCATCTTTGCCTCTTTTTTTCTTATGAAGTTCACGCATATTTCCAAATAAAAAGCGGGTTTATCGTGCAGCGCTTTTTCAGCACAGCGGGATCGGAGAAGTCTATGGTGTGGCTTGGAAATTATCTCATCTTCAAATAATCGTCAACCGGCAGTTCCACATCCTTTAGAATCTTCTTAATCAAGCCTCTTGGCAGTTTTTTCCCGGAATGTAGCGGAATGGTCGTTGTTCTACCATCTTCATGTCTCCAGACGGTATGACTACCCTTTCGGTGAACCATCACAAATCCCAATTTAGCGACAAGCTTGCACATGTCCTCGCCGGAAACGAGCGGCAACTTCATCTCAGCTACACTTCTATCTCGATCTCTTGAACACCAGCGAATCTGGTAACGGGGAGGTCTTTTTCTTCTGACCTGAAAGCCTCAAGATGCGCTTCAATTGCCTCTTTCAGATTCGTCATGAGTTCATCGAGCGTCTTCCCGTAAGAATAGCAGCCCTTTAGTGAGGGGACGGTGCCGATAAAAACGCCATCCTCATCTTTTTCGATTAATACAGTGAAGCTTTGTTTTGCCATTTCGCTCACCTCGAATAACTATTGGTTTTTATCACTTTAAGAGCATCGGGCTTTTCCCATCTTGTAAGCAAATGCATATTAACGTGACGCGATTTAAGCAAACCATTCTTCTCTTGTAATTCCAGCCCGTTTCAAGATTCGAGCGAGTAGATCAATGCTGATATCGCCTCGATGCGGGTTTGGGATGGTTAAAACCAGATTATCCTTTATCATATACGGGTGCTTCCCGCCCTGATAGGGTCCTTCAAAACCAAGTTTGCGAAGTCGTTTTACTAATTCAGTCCAAGATACGGGAGACAGCCTTGATTCAGACACTGACTTCTACCTTTGTCAATTCGCTTATTTTATATTCACCTATCGGTGGAATTGGTAACCCTTTTCTCAGTCTTACGAAAATCCAACCATCGATAACCTCAGCCAGATTAGTACGGCATTCTTCCAGCGTTTTTCCCGTTGCCCAGATGCCTTCTAACTCTGGCACTTCGCCATAATACGGCTCTTCATCCTTTATAAGCTCGTACCTCGCTCTTGAGAGCGCAGCCGCAATATATTCTGTCAGCATCTTTAACCTCCTTCATGTACCTCGCACAATAAAATAATTTGCTGTACATAAACATGTGTGTTTTCATCAATTTAAGCGTATCGGGCTTTTCCCTGTTTCGTATGCCCTCTTCCTCCTCTTCTTCCAGCGATTTCTTGGAACGGGACCTCTGGAACTGAAGCACTGGCTCTTCTTCGTCCCGTTCGCCATCCTTATCTTCATCGTCGAGGAGATCCGGAAAGCGATCAAGCGGAGGCTTGAGCAGAAAAAGCTGAGTGGTAACGCTTCGATACCAGAAGTCGGCTAAAACGGGAGACTTAAACTTGTTAATTAGAAGCCAACTTTACGATAATTAGTTGAGCACAAGCCAATGATCAGACGTTTAATTGTTCTTTTTTAAACCCTTTCTCAAACTTCTTCCATAGCCGCTTCGGTTTTTCGAGTTTGCTTTATTTTAGGCACATTACGAATTTTGAAGATTATTCAGATAGATTCACACGTTTCCCACTATCTTCGAGTTGTTTGGTAAGATAATTAAGAATATTCCTCACAAAATCCCAAACATCATTTGTCTGTTTACCTGCATCTCGGATTCTTCTGGCTGCTACATTAGCCCATTCAGATTTATTATCTTGACTAGGTCCGTTCTTCATTAATTCATTAACCCACTTTTCGAGTTTCCCAACAGGAACAAGGAATAATCCGATTTCATTAGCTTGACCAATAATCTCTTCTAATTCTATTTTAATAAGAGGATAAGATTCAAATGAATTAATTCCTCCATTTTTCAATTTTTCGATACGATATAATTTCTTTTCCATACTTTTCAATTTGGATTTTAATTCCAAATCATCTCCTTTTGTCCAATCAATACTCTTTCCAATAATCTCTCGCAACTCTTCTACAATTTCATTTTCTGTAATGGTTGGTAATATTTTTGATATCTCTTTTGTTACAGATATACAGTTTTCGTATAAACTATTATCTTCACCAGTCAACGCATTTAACGTATTTTTCAATTCACCATCCTGCGTTATTAAATCTAGATCCGATATTACAGCTATAGGTATCCCAAGTTTCTTGTAAAAGTTACACACTCCTGCAAATCCTGATGTTCCTCCAACAGGAATAAATCTCACATCTATATTATATTCATCTAATAAAATCTCGTAAATCGCTTCATAAACAATTCTATCTCCATCAGCTTCTACAATAACGACAGCATCAGAGAATATACCATCAAGTATGGTTTCAGATCTCGTAATAGGTTTTTTTATCATCTCACGAATCACTTCTGGCTCCACAATTTTTCCCATAAATTCTGATCGATTTCGTGTTAATCTTAGTATTGATACATCACCCGCTTCTTCAATTATTCCCCTAAGAGTGTGACTACTGTGGGTAGCTACGATTGTTGCATGGGATTGAGACGTGCCATATCTTCCTATAAATTTACCTATTCCATTTGCTTGTGGTGGATGGAGACATAATTCTGGTTCGTCAATGAGACAAACAGGCCTTCGTCCCAACAATAAAGAAATGCAGATACCAACATATGATTTTAATCCATGACCTTCGTCTTGAATCGTCCTATGTTTTAACATCTTTTCGGGTTCTAGTCGATCTTCAGGAGTAGGAATATCGGATTCATCAGAAATCTTAAGGCAAAGTATGTTCCCTCTTGAAGGATCCAGCCAGATTGCCAGACCAAAAGTTCTTTTAATCTCTTCTGTAAGTATTCTTTGTGCGTTGGAGTTCATATATAAAGCCTGTATATCGTTTTCTGGTGGGTTCTTATGATAATCAAAATTGGATACTTCATTAACCAAAATAGTTCTATTGTCAATGAAAAGAAGTGTTGAGAGGAGGGGGCCAAAAAAGCTTAAAAAACCGTTTGTTTCTGTAACATTATCATACAGATCTGATTTCCATGAACCGTATAACCCCTTAAGATCTGTTTTAGGCTTAGTACCCCCATATGTGCCCAATCCAAATAATGGTGATCTTTTGCGTATAGACTCAATGCCTTGTTCGTTTACAACGCTTTCAACATACCCTTCTTGGTTAAGAACCTCCATGAAATTATCAAGATTGTCAGGTTTTCTTAGTTTAAGACCTTTACACACCACAAGATCTCGTCTCTGTCCTAGGATGCAAAATTTTAAATCATATAAGATTTGAGTTTTTCCACACGAATTAGGCCCGACAATAACTATGAGACCTTTCGCCGGTAATGCTCCAACCCCATGAATTAATATTGATTCTATGGGATTGTAATCCAGAATACTGGATTCTGTCATATACTACACTCTCTTTTTATTGATCCAACTTTTACAGCTTTGACTTCTAATAGCTTTTGTTAATATAAATATCCAAACATATATAAAAAACTTCCGCGGGTTTAATTGAGTTAAAATAACCAACGCTCAAACCCCTTGGGAGGGGCTCCCTCTGATTTTGAGAATAATTGGGGATCCGTTATTCGCCACCTTTTCTCTTTCACATAAATCTCTGCTCCAGCTGTTCTGACAAACTGTTATGGTTCCTGAAATGTTCAAAAAACATCTTCATCATTATCTCGATTACTCCCGAGCTTGTTTCGTGGGAATGCCTCTTAACTTTTTATATACTCCTTTATGAGAGTAAAAAGTTTATCTTCTTTCTCTGAGACTTTTCCCTTGCTAAAAAGAATCCAACTTCCAAGATAACCTAAAACGTAAAAAAGGGAAAACCATAAAAATATATTAGAAAGTACAAGAATTGACAAAATAATAATTATCTTTAAATCGATTACAGTTAAATAGTCGGATAAAAACTCCAAAACACCTAAAAATAAAAAGGGCAAAGTTGTAATTGCTACATAAAATAATGGTTTTAAATCAGATTTTTTAAATACATGCTCCAATTTATTAATATCTTCATAGTATGATTCAAATCTTTTTATAACTTCTATGTCATCTTTGTTTCTAGTTTGAGTCATTAACAATACAAGATTTTCTAATAGTAGATCTAAGCTTTTTTTTATCCTCCATTTAGCAATTGTACTTCCAAATATTCCACGTATATATACCGGTATGACGATGTAATGAAAAAAAGCCGCCCGCTTATTCTTCAAATTAAATAGAGAGGCGACATCTTCAAGCTTAGATCCCCTTAAGATGGCTAAGACTGAAGAATAAGCTTTCATGAGTTCTAAATAGGCTTTTTCGATCTCTAAAATTGATATCAATCTAACTTTTTCTCTCTTCGCTTTAGACGAATTTTTTTCTTCTTGTGCCATTCCTTTCAGAATATAATATCCCTATAGCTTGATAAAATGTTCGTCCTCCCTTCCGAGAGTTATCCTTCATACAGAGCTATCTTACTCATCCGTAACAACGGGGGGGGCGGAAGATCCAACGAATAGTAATCAAAGATACCTACATATTCGTAACCTTCATATGCTTCTCCTTCCAGGAGCCGGAGGAAACAAGTAAAATCTTTCAATGTTACTTCGCGCTGCTTTATCGATTCAGGGTGTACTCAAAATAACCACACACCTTTTCACAAACTTTTTATGAGGGTCCCCCTCCGATTTTGAGTGTACGTGGTACGGTGCGTTCATTCTGCCTCTTCTGCCTGTTCCGACCATAGTTTCAGTCTCTGAGAACCCTAAAATCAAAACCCTTAAAAGAGTGAAATTTAATGGTAAGGCAATGCAATCAGAAGTTCCGCTTGACAGTATCATCGTGCTCATCGTTGGACTGGTATTGCTCGTGAAAGGCTCTGATTTCTTCGTCAAGGCCGCAGCAGCGATCGCGACGAAGCTCGGCGTCTCGGAGTTCGTTATTGGACTCACGCTGGTTGCGGTGGGCACGTCGATACCGGAATTAGCCTCGTCGGTGGCGGCTTCCTTACAACAGCAAAGCGATATCGTGATCGGTAACATCGTCGGCTCGAATATCGCGAATATCGGGTTGATCATCGGGCTCGCCGCAGCGATTGTGGTAATAAAAACACGAGCGGAGATGCTGAGACGAGACGGCTACATCATGCTCTTTGCCGCGCTCGTCCTGTACCTCTTCATCATCAACGGGGTGATCTCACGCGTTGAAGCGGTTATATTTTTGCTGCTCTATCTCGCCTACGTCCTCTTCCTGTTTAAAGAGAAACCGAAATTCAAAGGTGAATACGGCTTCAAAGAGTTCCTCACCTATTTCTTCAAATTCGGGTACGTAAAAACGATGATCCAATCCGTTTCAAACCACAACAAAAGAAGAAATAATGAGAGAGCACCCGGGAAACTACCGTCACGGGAATTCAAGGCGGGACTCAAAAAAGAGTTTGTGATCATTGTACTCAGCGGCGGTGCCGTTATCGTGGGCGCAAACTATCTTGTTGTCGAGGCGGTATTTATGGCGGAGTTCTTTCAGATTTCAAAGACGCTGATCGGCATTAGTCTCGTCGCCGTCGGCACCTCGTTACCCGAATTAAGTGTCTCGCTCTCCGCGGCACGACAGGGCTATGGCGATATCGCCATTGCCAATATCATCGGTTCGAATATCGCGAACATATTCTTGATTTTAGGTGTTTCTGCCCTCGTCTTTCCGACCGCCATAGCAAAACTAACGCTCCTCTATATTGCACCGTTTATGATCGTTATGACGGTTTTGCTTCTGATTTTCATGAAGACCAATTGGGAATTGA
Organism: uncultured Halobacteria archaeon; assembly: GCA_964400255.1. GTDB lineage: Archaea > Halobacteriota > Syntropharchaeia > Alkanophagales > Methanospirareceae > JACGMN01. Next base: position 11,743 of record CAYNTR010000009.1, on the reverse strand, counting down.
GTCGGCGAGAAGGGGTAACGTTCCTTATTTTATATACGCTCTTCATGACCTATCTCTTTTCAACCTCGTAATCTGACAACTCGTTCCTTGCTGGTCGTATTGGTAGGAGTGCACTCGGTTGCGCTCTTGCTTTTGTTGTAACGCCTCAGAGGACTGTATCGTTCCCGTTACTCAAGTCTTTTATAGTACTGCAGACATAGAATATCCTACAGGAAACTGATGTTCGGCTATTATGATATCCCGTTCGAAATCGCCAAGGAAGGAATCACACTGTCCCTTGAGCGAGAAAGAGACCACTTTATTTATAAAAGCGAGTGCGCTGGTACGAAAGTAGAGAAAATTCTCCTGGCGAGCAAAGGGAAAGTCCTCATCAACCCTGTTGAGCCATTAAACAAGCCCAAGGAGCTCACCTCGTCGCTGCTCATCGAGTTTGAGAAGACGCTGCTGGTAGAACCAAAGACCACACAAACCATTTTCATCACCTTCCCCATGGAGATCGGGGTGTTCGTATCCTCGAATACAGACACTGAAGTTCTGGATATCCTCACCCTTGCATGGCAGAAGTTTACACTCTATGGAGATCCGAGACGCGGTGTTATCTGCAAATACTGGCGAAGTAACGTTTATTCAGCTAAACCACCGGTCAATCCGCTTCACGAGGGCGTCATCGCGCTCAGCATCACCAATACACTTGATGATTGGGTCGCGCTCTCGAAAGCTGTTTTCAATGCGTATGGCATGAAAATTTATTACCGTGATGATCTGGTCTCTATGAAAGCGACCATGAAGATCACGAGTGGAAGACTTGCGGAAACTGATTTTGTTGATGCTCCTCTTGAACCGGGCATGAAGAAATCGTTAGAACTTTACATGTCAAGAAAGCTGCCGGTAACCACAACGAAATTTGTGATGGAGGCAGGTCTATGACCCTTGACACCGTGATCTTCGGCAGCCTCACCCTTTATAACCTTCTCAGGGTTATCGTGATTCTGCTCGCTGCAGTGTTCATTGCGAAAGGAATAACCATCTACCTCCGCAGGGGCCTTCGAGAGCGGATGAACACGGATCACTTAGAGATCATTACCAAAATCGTGTATTACGGCATAATTGTTATTGCGGTGCTTGCGGTTCTTCCCGCGTTCGGAGTCAATCTCTCAGGGTTATTGGTTGCCGGCGGCATTGCAGGTATCGTGATAGGTATTGCGAGTCAGAGCGTCGTTAGTAACCTGATCTCAGGGCTTTTCTTGATGATTGAGCGCCCCATGAAGCTCGGTCAGGCGGTGAACATAGCGGGCACTGCAGGGGTGGTCGAGGATATCCGCATCATTTCGACCACGCTGAGAACATTTGACGGGTTATATGTGCGGATGCCCAATGAGAAAGTCTTCACGACTAACATAACGAACTACGATGCTCACGTTGCTCGGAGGCTCGAGTACGTTGTTGGAATACGGTATAGCGACGATGCGGACAAGGCGGTAGGAATAATTCAAAATCTCCATGAAGCGCACCCGCTCACCCTCCGGCATCCCTTACCCGATATTTTTGTTGATAATCTCGGCGATAACGCGGTTAATATTATCGTGCGGATCTGGGTACCGTCAACTGAGTGGTACGGGGTCAAAAAGGAGCTTTTATGGAAGATAAAAACGGCCCTGGAAGATCAAGGGATAGAGATTGCCTTCCCGCAGCGTACGATCTGGTTCGCCAATGAACTCAGGAGTCAAGAGCCGTAACATCCAGAATTGAATTCCTAAGCTGCCTTATTTAGGGCTTTTAAAAAATAACTTGTCTGACGAACTGCTTGTTCTTCCGGGTGATTGCTATAAGCGTAATACTTTTGTCACTAAAAGCCTAGACGTCATAATAGGGTAACTAAAATTACGTTATTCTGGGTGGCGCAGCAGATTGATTATGCACCGAGCGGTACTCTAAAAAAATTCTCATTTAGCTGCATCCAGCCGCTGTAGGGAATGGGCCCGATGCGATTCGAACGCATGACCTTCGCCTCGTAAAGGCGACGTCATAACCAACTAGACCACGGGCCCTTCTCACGCTTCCATGAACCGATTTCAGTTTCACAGCGGTAACCGGTAACGAAACGTAACCCGCTTTATCTTATAGCGTATATTATACATACGATAGTGCTATCTTAATTAAAAATAAAAAGGAAAGAAAAATGCGCGGTGGATTTCGAAAAGGAGTAGGCTTAGATCCGAAGATATTAAGCCAGCAGATGAAGAAAATGGGCATAAGCATCGAGGAGCTCAGCGATGTCGAGGAGGTCGTGATTAAAACTGCGGATGCTGAACTCGTCTTTGAGGATGCCGTCGTCACGATTATGGACACGCCGGGATCGAAGATGTATCAAATAACTGGCACGCCGGTTAAACGGCCGCGAACTGAAGCAGAACGGGAGCCTGAGGTCAGCATCTCGCCGGAAGACGTAGAAATAGTGATGGAAAAGGCAGGGTGCAGCGAGGACGAAGCGAGAGCTGCATTAACCGAAACAAAGGGTGATTTAGCTGAGGCGATATTCCGGCTTTCCGAGGAATGAACCTAATTCAGCCGAAACGCATCGGAATTGCATGCAAGGGGAGAGCTGAAGAAGTATCATTATTGAAGAGGATCATTGGATCCATCGATGATCGCTTTGAAGTTATAATCGAGGAAACAACAGCGCACAAGCTCAACAAGCGCGGTATAAAAGTGGAAGAGATGGCTGTGGATCTCATGATCTGCATTGGCGGTGATGGCACTATTCTACGGGCACTCCATGCGTTAAAAACGCCCACACCGATTTTAGGGATAAACACGGGTGCAATCGGTTTTTTAGCGGAGTTACAGCCAGAAAACAGCGTATCGATACTACCAAAGCTCTTAGAAGGGTTTGAGGTCGAGCGAAAAGAGCGGCTTTCCGTTACCATTACCGGTGCAGAGGAGAGGCTACCTTATGCAATGAACGAAGCGGTCGTCATCACCTCCAAACCCGGGAAGATGCTCCATTTCGGCATCTTCATCGATGGCGAGGAGTTAGAGCGGCTACGGGCAGATGGCGTTATCTTTGCCACTCCCACGGGAAGCACGGCCTATGCGATGAGTGCAGGCGGGCCCATCGTAGACCCAAACGTCGATGCCACCATTATCGTACCAATTGCTCCGTTTAAACTTTCTGCACGACCCACCGTTGTAGCGATAAACAGCGAGATCAGTTTGGCGCTCTTGGAGCTGAAGGATGCGGAGTTGGTCATCGATGGACAGTTTTACCGGGCCATAGGGAAAGAGGAACGGATTCGCATAACCCGTGGCGAGCCCGCTTTTTTTGTGAAAGTATCTAGCAAGCATTTCTTGAAACTCCGTAACAAATTACGGGGTGATGCGTAAAAATGAAAAAATTGATATATATGGAACGTGAAGGTTTGTGTGAGGAGTGGAGGAATGACAAAGCAAAAAATATCGGCGCTGAAGCTGAGTTATAAAAAGGTTGTGGACTCAGAAGGTGGCGAGATGGGGGTCGTCCATAATATCGTAGCAGAGGCAGGCACAGGGATGTTGAAAGAACTCGTGATTAAACCTTCTGACGAACTTGACACAAGCGGCTTCAAAAAGGAAGACGATTATGTCTTTTTACCGTTTGATGCGGTTAAGGCAATAAAGGATGTCATTGTCGTGGACAGTGAGAAGATACGTGCACGGGCGTGACGGGATTTGAACCCGTGATTTGCAGCTTAGGAGGCTGCCGCCCTATCCTAGCTAGGCCACACGCCCAGTTTTTACAAAGGGTTATTTAAGAATAAGCTTTTTTTTCGAATGTTTGGAGTCCCTCAGTGGGGGCTTGCTTGAGTACTTTTCTGGTATGACAACGTTGCAAAAGAGCGTGGAAAAGGCAGCTAAGATCATAAACGAGCACGAATACGCACGGATAATCTCGCATTATGACGCCGATGGGATAACCGCTGCGGGGATTATCGCTCACGCCCTACTTCGAAGAGGAATTCAGTTCCACGTGACTATTGTCAGCAAACTTGAGCGCTCGTTTATTCACGAATTGAATGAGGATCTTATCATCTTGTGCGATATGGGCACGGCACAATCCGATGTACTCTCTGAGTATCTCAAAGAAAAAGCGGTGGTAATCCTAGACCACCATGCGCCCTCAACTTCAGTTCCGGTGTTCCGTTCGTCTTCGTCTGTCCTCATCAATCCGTGCTGTCTCAGCGCTGAGGAAGCGCGCGAGCTGACAAATGAACGTGGTAGCGCGATTTGCTCTGCTGGACTCTCGTATCTTCTGGCACGCTGCTTGTCGGGCGACGAAACAGGAAACATAGACCTTGCAGGACTTGCAATCGCGGGGACATTGGGCGATAAACTGGAGGTCAATAAAGGGATAAACAAAATGATTGTGGATGAGGCACTACAAGAAGGTATTATCTCGGTTAAAACTGGTTTAAAGCTCGGTGCGGGTAAAATCCAGGATTCGATTCTTTTCGCTACGGACCCGTATATCCCGCTCGCAGGGAAGGTGGAATGGGTAGAAGCGTTTTTGAAGAACGAGGGTATAGCTGGCGACAAAAATGTAAGCGACTTAAATGAAGCAGAGGAAAAAAGATTGACCAACGCGTTGTTGGCACTCTTACGAGAATCTCAAGCGGATATCGGTGATGATGCGTTGGTGGGAACCAAGTACGTGCTCCATTCTGAGGTGATACCGGATGGCATGAATTTTATGAGAATGATCGATGCAAGCGGTCGATTGGGCAAATCGGGGATTGGCATAGGACTCTGCTTGCGTGAGGAGCGATTGGTAGAGGAAGCGACCGCTCTCTACCTCAGCATTCAAAATAAGCTTGTTTCCGAATTGAATCGAATAGAAAGCGAGGTGGACGCGATACAAGAGCTCCAAAATATGGTCTATTTGGTGGTCCATGAGAGCGGTGTGACGGGCGTTCTAGCGGGAATACTAGCCGAATATGTATGCACCGAGAAGCCGGTTATCGTGTTGAACAGGAAAAATCAGGTAGAAGGGGAAACGAGAGTTGAAACGAAGGTATCTGCACGGTGTAATAAGAAACTGCTGTCAAGAACAGCGGGCATAGACCTCGCTCAGGCGATGGAGAAAGCAGCAGGAGAGGTCGGTGGTTTTGGTGGTGGGCATCCTGTTGCAGCAGGGGCGTCCATTCCTGTGGAGTCTGAAGATAAATTCCTGAAAACCCTTGATGCTATAATCGGTGCGCAGAAAGGGAAAATAGTGTAAGAATTCATAACCTCCACAAGCGGGTCATGAAAACCATGCCATCCCTGTAATGGGGGCTTTTTTAATCCCTTCCCCCCTAGTTCTCGATGAGCGATCCCCTTTTTTCAGCCGTTTTTCCGCTGCTCTTTTAAGTGGTCCCAGTAGCTTCGAGCATCTTTGGACGATCTTCGAGGAAGCAGATCAACTCTTTTCGGGTGGTGTATATGGATACAATCGATCCGAACTTGCATGCGTCCAAACAGGCACCACAATTAGTACAACGCTCATAATCAATCACAGCAAGGTTATTTTCTACTTTTATCGCGTTTTCTTCGCATGCCTTTTCACAGTGCTTGCAGCCAATACATCCTCTCGCGCATATTTCCGCCACGATCTTCCCTATTTCGTGTGAGTTGCATCTCACGAACACTGTTACACTTTTATCAACAATCTTTATCAACCCTCGTGGACATGCGTCCACGCATGCTCCACACCCAATACATTTCTGAAAATCCACGAAAAATTTGTATCCTCGCTTCTCAATTGCTCCAAAGGGACAGGTATGGACACAATCACCAAAGCCCAAACAGGCATATTTACACGCTTTGTAACCCTCGCCGACAAGAGCAGCAGCAGCACAACTCTTCGCACCTTCATATTCAAATTTATTCACCGAGCAATAGCTGCATGCGACGAGCGCAAGCTCCTGCTTCCGCTTTCCTAGCTCTATACCAAGAAGATTACATATCGCCAACCAGGATTCCTCATCACACACTTTACAATCATTGATCAGCGAATGATCGTTAACCAAGGCTTCAGCAAGGCTTCTACAGGTTGGAAATCCACAGGTTCCGCAATTCGCACCTCCTAGTATCTCAGTAATTTTTTCTACTCGGGCATCTACCTGCACGGCCAACTTCCTTGATGCGTATGCTAAGCCAAAACCAAATAGCGTGGCTAAGGCGCCGATGACAACTACTGCTGCTATCATTATAACCTGATCCCGCTGAATGCCATAAAAGTAAACGCTAACAACGCGGCAGAGATAAACGCGATAGGTAACTCTTTAAACGATTTCGGGACATCTGCAAATTCAAGCCGCTCCCGTATCCCAGACATTAAGAGCAATGCAAGTGTAAATCCAACTCCAGCCGAAAAGCCATTCACCACACTTCCAATGAACTGATGCCCCTCTTCAATGTTGAGCAACGCAACACCCATTATCGCGCAATTCGTCGTGATAAGTGGGAGATAAATGCCCAATGCCTCATATAGCTCCACCGCATGTTTCCTTATCACCATCTCGGTGAATTGCACAAATGACGCGATCACAAGAATGAAAATTACGATCCTCATGAAATCCAGACCCAGGGGGTGAAGAAGAAATGAATAGATTGGCCATGTGATCGCTGATGCACAGGTCATCACGAAGATGACCGCTAACCCCATTCCCAGTGCACTTCTCGTCTTTTTTGAAACTCCGAAGAACGGACAGAGTCCCAGAAATCGAAAAAGCACAAAATTATTCACAAATATCGAACTCACCGCAATGAGCAACAGGTTCTCCATTATCTCCTTTCCCTCCTTATTCTGTGATAGTTGGCGAGAGCCATTATGGCACCTACGGTGAGAAATGCACCGGGCGCAAGTGCCATTGCAATTGCTGGGGACTCAGTAAACGAAGGAATGAGTGTATAGCCGAGCACCTTTATTTTTCCCCCACCTAAAACCTCTCTGCATACCGCAATACTCACAATCCCGATTAAAAAGCCTATCCCCATCCCAATTGCATCCAAAAAAGAATCAAAAACGGGCTTCTTAGACGCAAAAGCTTCTGCTCTTCCTAATATAATACAATTCACGACGATCAAGGGCACATAAATCCCCAGCTGTTCATGTAATTCAGGCGCATAGCCCTGCATAAGCAGGTCAACCACCGTGACAAAGGAGGCAATCACCACAATATAACTGGGAATTCTTACCTGAAGCGGAATCCAATGTCGCATCAGAGACAAGGTAGTATTCGAGCAGATGAGTACAAAAAGAACTCCTAAACTCATCCCTAAGGCATTATCTACTCTCGTGCTCACCGCAAGCACAGGGCATAACCCAAGTACGAGGTAAAATATGGGATTATATTTAAAAATCCCCTTCCTGAGCTCGTCCAGTTTCATTCAACACCTCCATCCCCCGCTCACGAATGGAATCAGTCATCGCACGGGAACTTATGGTCGCTCCTGTGATTCCATCTATAACTCCTCCATCCTTTCTCAATTGGATATCCGCGATGCGTTTCCCCTCAAATTGTGAGGTGAAGTCCGGTTCGGCTATCCGTGTGCCAAGACCAGGTGTCTCCAGCTGATTAAGCACCTCAATCCTATTTATTGTTCCATTTGTATGTATCCCTACCATGGCTCTAATACTGCTACTGAATCCATTCCCTTCAGCTATAAACGCATATCCTGCCTCTTTCTCTCCCACGGTTACCACATAATAGCCATCCATTTTCTCAAATTCTCCTCCTGCGAAGACATACGAAAGCGACGTGTTTATCTTCTCCTCCTGTATCGCTTTTATCCGCTCCTCTGTTACCTCATAGACGAAGGAAAGCATCACACCGGATATCATGCAAATAATGATCAGGGGCAGGGCTATCTCTAAAATCCTTTTCACTTCTCTCATTTAATACTTTTTCGCCAGGTTTTTAAAAAACTCTCTTTTCGTACACCATACACACGAGGCTTCACATGTCGGTCAATCAGCGGTGTAAACGCGTTCATCAACAGTATCGAAAACATTACCCCCTCGGGATAACCCCCTATTAATCGTATCAGTACTACGAGTATTCCCGCACCAACGCCAAATATGACCCGACCTGTTCTCGTAATCGGTGTGGTGACATAGTCAGTGGCCATGAAGAACGCGCCTAGGAACAACCCCCCCGCAAGAATATGAAAGAGCGGGTCCTGTCTAAGGAGCCACATCAATATTCCTACTGTTCCAATGTAGGAAAACGGTATCCTCCAGTCGATATACCGCTTTGCAATTAAAAATACACCCCCGATGAGAATTGCTACTGCACTTGTCTCTCCAATACAACCCCCTACGTTTCCCAGTGCGAGGTTTATATACGGGGTGTGAATCGCGTGGGTCTTCCATAATCCTAAGGGCGTTGCCGTGGTAACTGCATCATATAAGAGCGGCTGAGTCCATGTCGTCAGTGCGACCGGCCACGAAATCGTCAAGAATGCCCTTCCACTCAATGCGGGATTGAATATATTCTGCCCAAGCCCGCCAAAGGCGCTTTTGGCAAGAGCAATTGCGAATATCGCACCGATTACCGCCATCCATAAAGGAATCCGTGGGGGCAGACACAAAGCGAGCAGAAGACCAGTGATGACCGCGCTTCCGTCCATCACAAATTTCCTCTCCATCAATCGCAATGCCGTGTACTCGGTACCTACTGCAGAAATGATACAGGCGATAACGATATAAAAGGCATGCAGGCCGAAGAAATAGATACCACATGCCGTGGTGGGAATAAGGGCAATGATTACCGCATACATGATCTTCTCGATCGAGACGTCATCTCGTATATGCGGTGGAGGTGATACAATTAGCTCAGGCATTTTTTGCTGTTCTCTGCTTTATTTCCTCTTTTCCATATTCGAGGAGCTGCACAATAGGGATCTTTGAAGGACAGACATAAGTGCAACTTCCGCATTCCATGCAATCCAATATATGGTACTCCCTACACTCTTCAAACCTTCTCGTGCGTACGAGTTTCTCAAGCACCATTGGTAGAAGCCCGATCGGACATACCTCAACGCACATCCCACATCGGAGACACGCGCGCTCCTCTGGAAACCTCGCTTGCTCTCTACCCAGTACAAAGATGCACCCGACGCCCTTTATTACAGGGACGTCTTGGTATTCTGCAAATCCGAGCATTGGACCACCACTTAAGATCTTCCCCACGTCTCCCTTCAATCCCCCACATTCTTCTATTAATTCATATATAGGTGTCCCGATTCTCGCTAATAGATTTTTAGGGTCTCTCACCTCCCCGGTGACCGTTACCACCCGTTCAATAAGTGGGAGTCCCTTATAGACCGCATCGTGGATCGCCTTTGCGGTTGATACGTTTTGGACCACGACACCTATCTCATATGAATGGCTCCCGGACGGTGTTTCTCGATTTAATATCGTTTTGATAAGGATGCCTGCTTCCCCGTGGGGGTATTTTGTCTTCAAAGATAAAACTTCTATTCTCTTCCCCTCTTCTCGTTCCACAGCTTCTCTCATCCTTTTTATTGCGTCTTTTTTGTTGTCCTCGATTCCAATGAAGCCCTTCTCTGCATCGAGGACGTTCATGATGATTTTGAGGCCCTTGATGACCTTATCAGGTTGTTCCACCATTACTCTATGGTCTGCGGTGATACCTGGTTCACATTCTGCACCATTTAAAATTACGGCGTCTATTTCCTTTCCTTCCGGTGGACTTAGTTTCACCGCGGTAGGAAATGCAGCACCCCCAAGGCCTACTATTCCTGCCTCTCGTATTCGTGCTAAGATTTCACGCTTTAAGGCGTTATCAGGGTCCATCTCTTCCATTCTCACCCAGTCATCCCTGCCATCTGACTCGATACGTATCCCTTGAACCTCTCCACCGAAGGGGGAGTGGCATAAACCTATCTCTTTCACCACGCCTGAGATGCTGGCATGAACAGGAGCTGATACAAATGAATCGGAATCTCCTATTTTTTGGCCCGCGTTTACTTCATCACCCACTTTTACCAATGGTGTGCACGGCGTTCCGATATGCTGATGAAGGAGAATTGTAACCGATAAGGGTATTTTTGCTTTTTCAACAGGTTTTCCTGCGGTTAGTTTTGAGGCAGGCAGGTGTATTCCGCCACGAAAATTCCTGAACTCCGGCATCAGAACTCTTATTGGATGTTTTTAAATAAAACTCTTCCCATTTTTAACCATGGAAAAGCTACTCATAGAGCTTCTCATCCTCTCGCTTGTCACGGTCGTGTTGATCGCGGGCATCAACGAATACGCGTATCCCTCTCCGGTTGAAAGAACTGAGCAGATGATGGGGACGTATGCCACGATCACGATCCTTGAGAGGAATACGACGAGGGCAAATCTTGCGATAAACGCCGCTTTTGAGGAGATCAGGAGAGTCGAGGGGTTACTCTCGCTTTATAATGAGAGTAGCGAGGTCACGTTGCTCAACAAAAATAGTATTAACTGGACGACTCTTTCGCCTGATACGATTTACGTGCTCAAAAAGGCGGAGTATTATTCGAGTCTATCAAACGGCTCTTTTGACATTACCTGCAACCCCTTGCTGGAGTTATGGATGGTGAAGGCGAAGGAGGAGAACAGGATACCGACACCTGAGAAGGTAGAGGAAGCACGAGAACATGTGGGCTACCAATACCTCATCATCGATGAGGATCTGAACAGAGCAAGGTTTGAGAAAGAAGGAATGGGTATCACGCTCGGTGGGATCGCAAAGGGATTTGCGATTGATTGTGCGTGTGGGAAGTTGCTTGAAGCAGGAATAGCGCATGCGCTTGTGAACATTGGCGGAGATATGCGGGCAATTGGGGATAAGAACGGTGTACCCTGGGAAGTGGCTTTACAGAACCCCCGGAATAGGGAGGAATATGTCACGATAATAAAACTTGACAATGAATCGGTTGCAACATCAGGCGATTATGAACGGTATTTCTTCCTCAAAGAACGGGTCCATCATATAATTAATCCAAAGACGGGCTATTCAGCAGATGAATGCATAAGCGTGACAATAATCACCCCAAAGTGTATAGACGCAGATGCACTCAGTACCTCGGTGTTCGTAATGGGCCCCGAAGAGGGAAAAGCACTCTTAGATGACCTCGGGATTAAAGGTCTTATTATCACTTCTGATAAGCAGCTTCTCGTATCAAATGTACTTCAGTGAAGAGCGTCTGTTACCAGCGATACATTAGGTTTAGTCCAGGCCTTATGATGTACCAATGTCAAATTAACATTACCAGTAATATCAACCGTTCTTGTATGAATGGCATGGCTTGTATTTGGAGCAAAACCGGTCGAATTGTAGAACTGAACACCCTTTGAAATATCGGTCCGAAATTCCTTGTCGATATAATCCATAACCTGATCAAAGTCTGTATCAACAAGGTCAATCCATGTCCAGTTAATGTAAGTCTCTCCAAAGCTCGTGTTTGTTAAGTTAGAAACTGAGGCAGCTTCTACAACTCCAGGTCTTACTATCTTCACAAATATTTCCTTCTCAGAGGTTTCGATCTCTTGCCCGAGTTCTAAGTGTGTACGTACTATCCATGACTTTTGCTTTTATTATGCCCATCTTTCTCTCTTTCCGTTAGATATATACTTTAATCCGATTTATAACTTTGGTTATCAGAGGCTAAATTTACTAAGGAAATAACTTAACTGCGGGTATCCAGCAACTTTTCTTTGTAAAGAAAGCTT
>CAYNTR010000008.1:0-36950 GCA_964400255.1 uncultured Halobacteria archaeon | reverse complement strand
TCACATGGAAAATGGATTGTGCATCTTTATAATCCTTTCTTTTCGGCACGATATAGTTAAGCATCTTCATTGAACTTTTCCTTTCCTTCCTTGATTATTTCCCTCAACTCCTCATAATCCGAATACGCCCTGCACACCACGCCTGGTTTCCCTCGAATATAAGCGGAGATCTCGCCCTCGTACTCTCGTTTATAAACTGCTAATACCGATATGCCGAGGTTTACCGCATCCGCAATTTCCGCACCGACACCGAGGCTCGGGTTCGTTATCTCTGCGATAACGAGATCAGCCTTCTGCAGCCAGCGGTAATCCCTGTCGTGAATTGCCTGATCGGTGAGCCCGGACTCGGTCTTCACAAAGTTCTCGTCGGTTTGGTGCCGGCTGATCACTTCCATTCCCAACGCTTCGATGATGTCAGGAATCTTCCGTAATTCCGCCTGCGCCACTCTGCGATAGCCGCCGCGCATCGAGCACGAGAAAAAAACCTTGCTGGGCATCATAAGAACTCCTATGCTCCGTAGAACCTAAAAATATTCCCCAATCCTTAGAGACGAGTAACTGTCACTCCGCGTCTTTTTTGCGAACTGTATTACCGTGATCCCTTAATCTTGTCTGCAATCGTCCGTATCTCATTTGAGATCTCGTTCAAACCTGCCCGTATCTTGATCAACTCGCGTGCGATACTCCGTTTCTCGTCATCCTCGCTCCGCGCAAACTTCGTTGAGATCGTATTGATTGAGCTCGATTTCTCCTCTAATCTCCCTGAGGTATCATTCAACTCCGCTGAAATCTGACTCACGTCCACGCCTTTTCCACCGCCTCGCGAAACGTAGACGTAGATGAAAGCCGAACCAACGATCACGCCCAATAGTAACGAGAGGAGAACATACAGAGTGAGTGGAGGCGGCTCAGCCGCGACAGAGAGCTCCTTATAATGCTCCGATAATAGAGAGGCCCAACCGGGATGGCCCTCTTCAGATAAACGACGTATATCCTCCTCCAAATCGGTCCCGCCGATCTTACCTCGCGCCTCCTCCAAATTCTCTTCTACCGTACTCTTCGCATCTTGAATGCCCTCATTCGTTGAGAAGAACGTCATCGACGGCTCCAACGTCTGTATAAACGTATCTAATGTCGCACCATCCTTCGTCGTTCCAACCGTGAGTACCACTTCTACCTGTTTCTCGCCAATACCCGTTATCTCTTTATACGCCTCAAACCCGGGCTCTCGTATGATTTGTATCGGCGCGGGAACGTCTCCGGACAGGATAATCTTGGGAACGAGGGCGGCATCATGCACCTCCTTTCCCTTCCACACGAGCACACTTGCACCGTGATAGATGTCATCGCCGAACTTCCATTCCGGGTTATCCAAATTGGTTCGCAATTCCAGGACATAATCATCCAAAACAGGATTCCCGGTCTTACTCACGTAGATATTGAATTCAAGTCGATCGTCTTCGAATTGTTTGGTATCCAAAAAATCAGCGTAGGTCTGCTTACTGCCCGTCCCCAAATTGAGGACATACGAGGTGCCCTCATCCAGCCTCAGTACATCCTGGACTGCGGCAGTACCAATGGATACGAACAAGAAGGCGAGTGCCAAAACGACGACTGAAATACAAACTACGCGTTTCATGCTCATTCCTCTTTCCTCCGTATGTCCAGTGAGAGATCAGGCAGTTCGACACTCGGCATCTTTTCCTTACGCTCTTCACCAAGTTTAGCTTCCGCTTCAGCCGCAGCTGCCAATTCACCCGATTCCGTCATCTTTTTCAGCTCCTTCAATGAGGATAACATCATTGCAAGTGGCCCACCCATATCTTTTATCCCCTTGGCGACCTTCATACTATCCTCTCGGATCTTCGAAATCTCTGATTCCGCCTTTGTTATATGCCGTATCACGCTTGAAGTCGTCTCTCCGGACGGTATCTTGCCGAGGAAGACCATCGATCTGTCAATGACCGTCTTGATATCTTCACTGAATCGGGTCGAGAGGTCTTCAATCCGGTCGATTAAGATCTCCATATTTCGTGACGCGTCATCGCTCATACGCAGGATCTTCGCACCTTTATCCTCTGCAGGTGCGCCTGCCTCCATACCACGTAATTTCGTGATCAATTCATCAAGCTCCTTCTTCAGCTGCACAAACCCTCTCCCAGCGTCTTTCGTCCAGCCCTTCACGTTTTCCATGCTCTTACTTGCATTCTCAAGGCCGTGCACGAGCATTGTAAGATTCGCGATCGAGTAGCTCTCCGGGTCCGGAATTCGCACATTTTTGATGTCATCTGCCATATCCAGGCCCGTGAGCAAATCGTCGAACATCTTCAAGCACTGGGCAAGCACGATAGGCACGTCATTCCATATCACGTTCTTCTCCAGTACCTCGTATTTCTTCCAGTAAGTCGTGACGATATCCCGGTTTTTCTCATCGGCACCCGGCGTATACGGTATTCCGGAGATGACGGAGAACGGTTTCGGGGTACCATAAAAGAGCGAATGATGCCTTTGCAGCCGAATGAAATCACTTTCATTGTATGCCTTTTCCAGCCATTCCATTTCACGTAGTCTCGGCGGAAGCCCGGGTCCCGGCGCCCATGGCTGCAGTCCAATCATAAGCGTATAGATAGCAAAGCTGTGCGACCGTGCAGGGGTATCCAATTTCAGAACGTCGGCGTCCTTCGCAAATCGGTCCGTCACCATGCTCTTAAATGCGCCACCGCCGAGTCGCGCATCGTCAAAATTGTCCGCCCGTGTGCTCAAAACCGCGATGAAGTGCCCAAACTTCTCCTCCTCGTTCACCACATTGCCCTGCGCATCCAACGTGAGAAATCCATAATCGTTGAGAATATCAATGTACTTCGATGCCATGGTATTCTCGATGGAATGCCGGTAGTTCACCATCGGATTAAAGATGATATCGCCCTCATTAATGGGCGCGTGCGTCCACCGGAAGAACTCCTCCTCCCTGCCGAGCTTCTTCATAATATCGAAGAACGAGAGCGTTTTGAGATCTTCCCGCATCTTCTTCAAACTCCGTATCTCCTCTTCGGATAGCTCGATCTGATGATAGCTCCTCGTATTCAGTGGCGTTGTTATATCCCGGAGGAGCTTGTTCTTCAGCGCGTCAAGGCGTTCTAACTTCCGTTCTGTAAGCCGCTTCTCCTCTTCGGCATCGCTTGCCCGTATCTCAAGGTCGAACACCTCCTCTTTCAAGTCCGCTAGTTTCTTCCTCGCTCGCTCCAGTTTCGCTTTTGCATCCGCAGTTGCAGCGGCATTCGCATGCGCGAACAGCCCGGTTTGCGATTCGTAACTACCTATCTCTCGCTGGACATCCCGTATCCGCCCTTCAAACCGCTCCAATTCACCTCGTTCCGAGTCTATCTTGCCCCGTATGCCTGATATCCTCGCCTCGATCTCAACCAATCGTTGCCGCACACCCGGCATCTCGTCCTCGATGTCGTAATACAAAAATAATTTATCGGTTGGGAATACGCACTCGTAGTAGCCCAATGAATCAAACCGGTTTTCGTACCCACGAGCTCTGTTCTGAAGGTCATTCAGGTCGAGCCACTTACCCTTTGTCTCCACTGTTCCGCCGGGGAGGAACCCGAGGTCAAGAAGGAACCGTGGTATCGCCCGTTCCAATTCATCATCCCGGTTCTGACCCTGAAGGTCTCTGCCCAATAAGAAGAACAGCTTGAAAGGGTTGGAATAATTCTTGTCATCGATGATGATGTCCTCGGTATGGGACATAAGGAAATGAAGCTCTTTCAGCGTACCAAGACCATTACCGGTGGGAAGCGCAGATTCCTTGCTCGACGGAAGGATACCAATGCCAAAAATCACCGGCTCAGATCCAAACTGCTTTGATATCCAATCCCTGATGTCAATGGCAACGTCGAGCAGCATGCTCGAGCCCGTTCCGCCACCGAACGCACACACCATCACGATAAAGAAGTCCTTCCCGCCCGTCCTGTTCCGCAATTCCGATGCCGCTGTACCGATCGCACTGAATATCCGCTCTCGATGCACATTGTACATCGCTCTGCCGTAGATACGATGTTGTCCACATCCGGCGCCGGCAGCCGAGAGATAAGGGTCAGGAAGCCATCTATTCGCGTTCTTCATCAAAATGGTATCAGGTCTGCTGAGAATGATCTTCTTCCGCTCTTCCACTTCGGTGCACGCGCTTGCGGATGCCTGATCAGTATCAATGATCAAAAACTCCTCATTCTTCGGCAGTTTCCCCGTCTTGGCCTTCAGCATTCGTAAAATATTATTGACGATGGCGCTGCCCTGACCGCCAATTCCAATAACAATCCTATTTACTGTATCTTCTCCCTTTTCCATCGATCCAACATCATACTCCTTTCTCTTTCGTTTCGTAATCTTCTACCTTCGCTTTAATCGCGCTCATCTCCTCATCGAAATGCTCGATCTCCATGCCGCTCCCCCGTATATCGCTTTCAATCCCTGCAACCGCGCTATCAATGCTCTTTGCGGCTGAAGCTATCTTTCTCGCTTCCTTTTCTCCCCTGAACCAGACAGCAATACCAAATAATCCGAATATGACTCCCACTGCCAGGATAACATAGATCACGATCTGAGTAGTAGAGCCCGATAAGGATGCAAGAACCTCTTCCTTGTACTCATTCAGTACAAAGGCGATCACCGCGAATATGACTCCGATGAGCGGCATAAGAAGCAGCATCTTGTCCACTTTTAACTTTAACAGCATCACCACGACTTCGACGAGTAACAATGCAACCACAATCAGTATTCCTATACTTAAGGGTTCCATATCCAATACCTCTTTGCCTGTTATATATCTATAGCTCTTATTAGATATATTACTTTGCTTCTCCTTTTATATCCCGTAGCCGCTCAGCATCATAGAGCAACCTCGAATGGGCATCGGACGCTAAAGGTCGGTATCTTCGCGTAAAATCCGTTATATCAGGTGCTGATAATGATTTCAGGTCCTCAAGCTCACTCATCTTATCGCGGGTCCAATATTCTATCGGATAAACGTGAGTCGGAGGATTCTCCTTCCCTATTTCCTCCTCAAGTTCGAATATCTTAGTATAAACGGTCTCCAGAGTGGTGATGGCTTTGCTTATGAGCGCATCGCCGTAACCCCGCAGCTGTACGAGCTGTGAAGGCACGGTACACGCGACTATGCCGTTCCGTATCTCTTCCACCTCCTTTTTCGCTGCTTCCTCAGTTGCTATTTCGCCTACCACCGTTGTCAGCTCAAGCGCGGCTCCTTTATACCGGTCAAAGGCATCCTTCAGGAGCGCGATCAACCTCGTAATCACGTTTTGCAATACGTTTGATGCGTTTTCGTAGTTCCCATGCTCGATGGAATGTTCGACGATTTTTATGTCAGTTCTGATTCTGGAAGTGTCTGCATCGGCGAGCTCTCTCCCATCCACCTCTAAACCATGTGCGTCCCGCAAACAGATCCGCAGCGTATCATCGAGGATCGAAGCAACTTCATTCATAAACAGGGATAACTCAAGTGAATCCACATCGAGACTTTCTCCCGCGCGTAGCTTCGATTCCATCTGCTCGATCTGCCCTCGTATATTCTCATATCCCGCACCTTCGAGCTCTTGTATACTCGCAAGGTATTCTCGGCATTTGTCCATCATCCGTGAATAGAGCACAACCTCGTGCCGGTCCTTTATGCCCGTGAAAAGCTTATCCACCCATTCAACATCGGCAAAAACGACTTTCCTGAGCTTCGCCCTATCGATCCTGATCCGTCCATTCACTTCGCAGCCCAGCTCAAATAAACCCTCCTTCACCTTCTTCAACTCTTCCCTGAACTCCTTTGCGCTTATCGCGTACTTATCTTCGAAATCGTATAAAATACGCAGTTGCTCGGTATATCGATCTGCAATGCGCGTAACGTCCCGCTCCATCACCTTCTCCTTGACGCTTCTCTTCCGTACCGCAACGAGGTATCGCACTAAAAAAGATACACCGATCATAGCAGGGATGAACAGGAGTATAATGGTTATGGCAAGGTCAGACCCGGTGTTAAAGAGAACGAAGATGCCGAGTGCGATCAATGCTACAAAGGCAAGTGGAATGAGTATCTTATACCCCCTCATAGGCAATCCTCCGTATCTCACGTAATCGTTCCAATTGGTCAAACTTATAGGTGAACAAGTTGGTTATCGCTGCTGTGTTCCGCTTGGTGATGGTCACAGCCAGATGGAACTCTTTCGAATGCGCGAGCATGAACTCCTCTACCTGCTCCCGATCCACACTCCTGCTCCTGATATAATAGTCGGGGACGTGAAGAAAGGACACGCTCTTCTCACAGCCTAGCGGTGCCTCAGAAACGCTGAACTTCTCGAGCGAAACACGAAGCAGTGTTCGCAAGTCAAGCGGTTTGTGCCGCAGGAAAGGGAAGATATAACCCCACAACCCCTTCGTGAGCTCCGAAGCCCTCGATAATGCCACATAGCCCGGCTCATCATCGAACGACAAACCCCTTACGACCTCATCGAGGGGCAGGTACACAGGGCCATCGGACTTTGAAGGTGAACTGGGTGGTGATGTGCCTGCCAGAATATCCGCGATGCACGCTGCGATATACCGGTTATAGCTCGCATAATAATCTTCGAAATTTGGGAGGTGCGCTAATCGCTGGTTATCAACAATCAAAAATGTGTTTACATGCTCTCTTAGCTTATCCATCGAATCATATGCCTGTTTGAGCGTCTCTCGCTTTTCCCGTCTCTTTGCAGGCAGAATGCCCACGAGCATGATCTTCAGGTTCCGCTCGGCGAGCATCTCTGCGATACGGGGTGTTATCGTGCTTTCACTGAGCGCTGCGAATACAAAAGCGAAATCAACGCCTTTTAGGTCCTTTAAGGTTCCCTCTAGTGTATCTTCCTTATCGCGTTCCGGCGTGATCTTGAGCACAATGGGCTTAGCTCTTCGTACCGCCTTATGGTGCAGTACCGCATCGGAAATTGCGCCCCCTGCGTTTCCTATTCCGATAAATAGGTGGGTCATATCAGTCCATTAAAACATTTATAGCCTCTTGTGCTTAATATCTTTTGATGGAAAAACAGAGTTGTAGTACCTTGACGATCTTGACACTTACCATAACCTTACTCATAATCAACATCCTCTTTCTTCCTACACCTGCGGCAGGCTCAGACGAGTTGAAGCGGGAGATACTGGAAGATCTTTTATCACTGGACAGCGCAGACCGATCCGCATTATTTGACGAGTATGACGAGCTCTATCTTGCAAAGACAAAGACGCAAGCGCTCATCCAGGGGATGGAAGGTCGGGAGGTGACCGCGATGACAAAGGAGTGGGTGGATATTCTCCTCGGCATTATTGCGGATTTCGAACAGATGGCGGCTTTCAGCACAAGTTCAGTCCCTTCAGACCATGTCGACGCAATCGAAATCGCAGATGGACTAGATACGTCCATAGCTCTGCTCAGCCGGTACGAGACCGCACAAGAGAATGGGATACCAATGCTCATAGAGTTCGCACACGAGCGGTTTTACCGTGGTGAAGGGGAATTCTTCGAGGATTTTTCAAGGAACGAGCAAGAGACACGGGTGAAGATCGAATATGAGAAGATCAGTTCGAGTTCCTATAAAAAGGGCGGCGTATATACGATAAGCGATGCAAGCAGGATGGAGTTCGAGTCAAGGAGAGACGAATGGATCTATATGCGGGACATGCAAAGGGCGTCGGACGCTCTCAATATATCGATGTCACACCTCGCTCGTGCACGAAATCCATCTTCAGGGTTCTTTGGCGCTGCGTTCATCGAGATACTCAAAGCAAAGGAGTCGTTTGAGCAAGCGCAGGGGATATATGAGAAACATAAGGATACAGAACTGGCAAATATAAGAGGGCTCGAATCAGAGATAAGAACCGTTTATCAAAGATTGATCATTGAGACGCTCAAGGTCGTTGCACTGTATCTTCTTATCCTTTCCCTCCTTACTATTATAATATGGAAGGATTTCGAAAGATGGAATGAGGAATTGGATGATACCAGACTGGGCGAAGAACTTATTGGTTAGAATTGCACTTGGAGCTGTGATACTTCTTCCTTTGGTAATCTTGACGGGAACTGCGGGAGCATCGGATCTCGTCGTGAATCCTGCTTCGATAGCCGTCAGCTTTTCATTTGATCAGCCGATAGGAAGTAGAGATTATTCAACTGATGAGTATTTTACGATCACTATTTCAGGAAATGACACGATAACTATAGATTCTGTTAGCGGCGACAATGATAGAATACGCATTACACCATTCCCTTCCTCCTTTACTCTCGAAGACGGCGAATCCGAATCTATAAAACTTACGATTTGGGCATCATCATACGCTTCCGAGGGGAAACATGAATTCTCAATCGGGGTGGGGGAAGAGCGCGTCACCGTCACGGTAACGATAACCTACTATGCGAAGATCGAAGTATCCCCACCTTCAATCGATTTTGGAAGGGTTCGTCGAACTGAGAGTCCGTCGGAGACCGTTAGATTTAGTGAGAGATACGGGTATAAAAACGTTGCGATTAACCTCGTACGAAGTGGAAATAGCTGGGTGACAGGCCCTTCCAGCATTATCGTTCCTGCATGTGGACATCACGACGTCTCCTTTCTGCTTACGCCAGGGACTCCGGATCGTAACGAGTATTCATGGACTTTTTCCCTATCGAGCCCGACGAGCCATACCACAATAACGCCAAGCTCGATACGCATCGAAGCGTATATTTTGATGCCGCCGAAGCTCGGACGGCTTTACGATGAAGAGTTGGAACTCAAGTTTGACAAGCCAAAAGGGACCGTTTCGCAATACGAGCGGGATATTGAGGTGCGCGTAAGAAATGACGGTGACGAGACGCTTACGTTCACGAGCACGTTAACCGAATCCCCAAGCGGCATAACGATTCGCATAGTTAATCCTTCAGGATCGGTTTCTGGGAAGAGCAGTGAGAACATCAAACTTCGTGTGGTTGCACCATTCGATGCTCGTGAAGGAACGTATAGTGGTAAGCTCGCGATAAATGCGGGAGTTGCAGGGAGTGGAAGTATGGATATAACTGTAGTAATAATATGGCCGGTCGATTTCACCATCTCCACGGCGGCTATTGATTTCGGCACCATCGAGTTGCAAGAGCGAGGCTATGAAACGAAAAGTGAGAATATAACCTTAACGGAGTTCTTTCGGTACAAGTCGGTGCGGAATTTACGCCTTTCAAAAAGTGGTGAATACGGGAACTGGTTGAAAGAGGAGTGGATTTTTGCTGAAATTCCGCCCGGTGAGTCACGAACCATTACGATCAGGATAGAGCCGGGCTTGGAGGCTGTGCCTCGGGACTATCTGTGGAAGTATGACATAGGTGCGTTCGAGATCGTGGCAAAGCACATGGAAGTAATGGCAAAGATCGTGCCACTTAATATCACCCAGACGATCGAAAATTTTAAATCGTTCCGGGAAACCCCGCTGTATCGCAATTATCCATCCTCAGAATCAATCATAGCAAATGGAATAGAGATACTCGAAGTAGTCGAGAGCAGCGAAATAAGTGCTGAGGACTGGAGTAAAATACCGGTTTTGATGAAGGGAACGCTCTCGCTACTATCCTCGTTGAATGACGGTATTGTTTCCAGCGAAGCGGAAAACTATGGAAAAACGGTGGAGCGCTTATCGGCTGCCTCGGTATCAACATCCACAATCGAATCGAACTCAGATCTTAGCAATCGGGATATATCGGGATATGCAGCGGATATGTCAGCGAGTGCGGACACGACGACGGAGGAGGTCTTGATGGATGCAGCGAAGCTGCTTGAATTACGTGGTTGGACCATCAAGAAAGCGGTGGAGTACGCACTTGCTGTGGATGACATCAGCGGCTTAAAGGAGGGAGAAAACGTACTGGAATCTGCGATTTCCTATCAGTATGCTGCCATACTCTATGGACTGCTCAATGACCAAGAAAAGCGATTGGAAAATGTTTACGAAGAATCATTACTCATGGATCGGCATGATGTATTGGTAAGCGATGCAACAGAGCTCCGGATTACTGCAGAAACTACGATATCAACCAGCAAGGAGAATGACCTCATGAGAATTTGGGATATGTATCTCCTGGTAAATCCCTATAATTACGATACCTTTTTCCAGAGCTATAAAACGGCGGAGAGCGACTTAGAGGAGGCATCAGAGAAGTATAAGGTCGCCGGCGAGCTACTTCTGGCCAGTAATACCAAAGAGGATTTAGATACACTAAAAGGCGAAAGGAGGTTTATTCTCTCGTTGTTCTTCATCGTGTGCGTCCTGTACGGCGTAGTTATCATCACCGCGCTCATCCGGATCATAGGTGGTTCGATGGCGTATATGCGGGACATGTATGAGCGAGAGGTCGGGGATATACTGGTTACCGGGTAGTCCTTGCTATAGTTTATGCTAATCTAAACGGGGGGATCCAGCAACCAATCTTTG
Organism: uncultured Halobacteria archaeon; assembly: GCA_964400255.1. GTDB lineage: Archaea > Halobacteriota > Syntropharchaeia > Alkanophagales > Methanospirareceae > JACGMN01. Next base: position 26,453 of record CAYNTR010000008.1, on the reverse strand, counting down.
AAAAGAAAGCCTTGACGAAAGAAACAATAAGGGGCCAGCCTCACTTACCAACCCAGTAAGAGGCCGGACCCCTCTTACCAACTCTCCCAGCCAAAAAGAACCTAGTTTTTGGATCGAACCTTTTCCAAAGGTTCGACTTATCAACTCTTCCGACCCCTAATCTGACCGGAGTTTAATAGCAGGTATCCAGTTATTGTAGGTACGACCATTTGCATCTTCAAATGAGGTGCACGTAATCGTTCCTCCTGTCGCATTGAATGACGGTTCATGGATGATCTGCGGATACGAACCTGTGCGGATAGTGTAGTTGTATGTTTCATTTGCTACAAGCGTGAACGTTGTGTTGAACGATATATTATGCCAATCTTCAACATAACCGTTCCAACGGGCCTCTGCTATTATTGTTCCATTCGAATAAGAGATAGCAGCGTATTCGGTGTGCCCGCCGGTGCCGATGCAGGGATAGGTGTACAAGGTGCTCACGCTGATGTTATATGAGGGCATGAGTGTGCCGTTGTGTAGGCCCGCAATGCTGGGGTAGGGGTTGGCTGGCGATTCGGTGTCGAATACGCCTCCGGTTAATGTAGGAATTACTGCAAGTAGCGGATCACCAACATACAGCCTGACGATAACTGTGTTGTTGGCCACAGCTCGCGAGAATTTTGCCACGCCAGGTGGTTTCACGGTCGGAAGCGTCGTGATGTCGTCCACTTCTTGCAAAAATCCAAATCCTGCTTTGTAAACGCGGCAGGTTTCGACGTCAAATAAACCGACATTAATCGTAATATCAGTGTATGCGTCGTCGGTTGGATTCGCCGGGGTGTTGTCGACGACATTTACCGTAAGTGCGATTACATTGCTCAGATCCGTACCAGGTGGCAATTCAGGCTCGAGTTCGCTTGGATAGGCCGGTTCAATATCAACCGATACGCCGTTGTCGGTGTGTGTATAAGGCAGGATCAAAGGTCGTGAATCCCCGCCATTCGCTATTTTATCAGAAGCAGTGTAGGGAAGTAACGTATCGCCGAGTCCGTCGTCATTCAAGTCCTCGCCCGCGTAATCGCTCCAATAATTCCCGCCCAAAAATGGCCCACCTACTATATTTGTACCCGGAATCGCCGTGATGTTCCAGATGTTGCCTCCATCGTCCTCAGCATTATGCGTGTTGTTGAAATAGTTATTGTAGATTACGTTGTTATTGCACGCCGGTCCGATGATGATGCCATTCTCGTTGGTGCTCAGTTTGTTGCGCGTAACCGTAAAGTTAACGGAATCGAAAAGGATGATGCCCGCGACGTTATTGCTGATAGTGTTGCTGGACATGGTGTTATTACGGGCCGTGTCCATAAAGATTCCGTGGTTGTTTTCAGTTATCCTGTTGCCCGTAATGGTATTATCGTTAGAATCGGAAAGTAAGATGCCGTCAGCGTTGTTACTGAGGATGTTGTGGGTAATCGTATTATTGCTCGACGACCAGCCCATAATACCACTGTAAAAGTTATCGCTGGCATTGTTGCCTGAAATGATGTTACTGTTGCTGGGATGGGAAGCGGGTGTGGCATCGATGAAGATGCCGTTGTCGTTGTTGGTGGCCGTATTACCAGTAATTATGGTAGTGTCGCAGTGATAGTTGAGGTAGATGCCGTTGTCGTTGTCGCTCGCAGTATTTCCAGATATGACGTTATTGCACGAAGAGTGGTCGAGGCTAATGCCATTGTTGCTGTTGCCACGGACCGTATTTCGTGCGACGGTGTTGTTTGAAGATTCCTGGATGAAAATGCCGTCATTGGTGTTGTAACTCGCGTTATTCTCGGAAACGGTGTTATTGTCGGAGTGGGTTATGAAATAGATGCCGTAGGTGTTGCCACTGGCGTTGTTGCCAACAAAGGTATTATTAGTCGATGGATAAATGATTACTTCCCAATCGAGTCCGTCGAGGATTACCTCCTGGCCTTCGAGATAGAGACCATATTTGTTATCTCGAACGGTGTTCTCCGAAATGATATTATTGTGCGAGACCCCGATGCTGATGCCGGTACCCGAAGTTAAATAGCGGTTATCGTTGGCGGTGTTGTTTGCAATGGTGTTGTTATTGGCGGACCAGAGCCGTATGCCCTCGTACTTGTTGCTGCTGGCGTTGTTGTCTGCAACGGTGTTATGGGAGCCCCCCAGAAATATGCCGCCGTCGTTGCTGCTGGCGTTGTTTCCGATAATGGTGTTGTTGCGACCACCGATGTGAAACCCGTAATCGTTGAGTCGTGCAGTGTTCTCGGAGATGACATTATGACTGCTGGCAGCGTCGAGGTGTATTCCATGACCATTTTCGCTGACAGTGTTGTTGGTGAGGGTATTGTTATGGGATGCCGTGAGTTCGATGCCGTGGTAACCGTTGCGAGTCACATTGTTGTTTTGGAGTGTGTTGTTATTGCTGGAGTCCTCGAGTAGGATACCCGTGTTGTGGTTAGCACAGACGATATTCTCCGTGAGTGTGTTGTTCGTGGCGTACCAGAAATAAATACCACGGAAGTTGTCACCAACGGTATTGTCGGTAAGGGTATTGTTGCTGGAATGTGAGAACGAAAAGCCGTCACCTAAACTGACGCTTCCGCCGATGCTGCCGCTGGCATTATTGCCGGTAACCGTATTATTGTGGGAATAATCGATGCGAATGGCCATGGTATTGTTCACGGCGGTGTTGCCGGTAAGGTTGTTTGAGTTGGAATACAAGAAGAAGATACCATGCCAGTTGCCGGTGGCATTGTTCCCGGTAACGGAGTTGTTGTGGGCGTGGGCAAGGTAGATGCCGCTCTGGTTGGCGTTGCTACTGGCACTGTTGTCGGTGAGGTTATTGTTGCTGGAATGGTAGAGGCTGATGCCATGTGCGTCATTGTTGCTGGCTGTGTTGTTGATCACGGTGTTATTGTTGCTCGAGTCGTAGAGATAGATGCCGTTGTTCTCGTTATTGCCGGCACTGTTGCCCCTGAGCGTGTTATTACTCGAGTGGTCAAGCTTGATGCCGTTGCCGGCGTTGTCGTCTGCAGTATTGTTTATAAGTACGTTAAAGCGTGAAGAGGGTGAGAGAAGGATTCCATCGTTGTTGTTGCCGCTTGCGTTGCAGTATTTGATGGTGTTGCCGTTTGAAATAGTTTTGATGCCCGCTTCTGGCCAATTGCCTGAGTTAGTCGCCGTAAACGCCTGTATAAAAATCCAATCGGCAGAGAGCGTAATCGCACTCCCGTTACCTCCCGCATTCACGACTGGCAACCCCAATTCGAGGTCCGCACCCTGTAGCGTAAGTCGCTTGGTCACATTTACATTTTCATAATACGTACCACTGTGCACGAATATGATATCATCGGGATCCGCGGCATCTACTGCGTCCTGAATTGATTCGCCAGGATAGACCGGGTGTGAGTCCGCGGCAACGATTCCAACGCCGATTAACGCGCTCGTTGCGACGAGGAATACGAATAGCAAGATCTTTTCTGATTTTACCCTTCTGCTTTTCATGCCCTCTTACACCCCGCTGAACTTCACACAAAATTTAGATTGGAATAATTAAATGGTGTGAGCGTATAAAAATTTTCCGCTTTTTATCCTAAACATAAATCTAAGCATGCAACCCACACATTCGCGTCCCTCTGTATTTTGCAAACATTGTTACGAGGCGTATTTACCTAAACACTCATGCATGCACCTTTCTAAATATAACTTTTCTGATAGTTAACAGAAAGCGTTAATCCGTGCTCCAAAAAGTAGAGATTTTATCACCCGTAGGGAGTCGTGATTCGCGCTCCATAAAGCTCTTTGGTCTGATGTCTGCCGATTATTACCAACCCCAACTCCTCTATCATACCTGGATTCTTCCGCAATTCTTCTTACGCAACTCTTCTGTATCGACCGCGCATGGAGCATGAGAAGAAAACCTTTCGGGTCACGACTAGAAGAATATATATGGGATTAACCAGAAAACCATTTGTGATAGAAGGCCTAGAGTATTAGGTACAGAAAATGGTCGACGAAATCCAGGTAAAATCCGTTTTGAACAAGCATAAGAAACGAGACGATTGGTTCCTGGACGATTATTCGGTAAACCCGTACCAGGGCTGTCCGTTCAATTGCGTGTATTGCTATATTCGCGGTAGTAAGTACGGCACGCATGTAGCAGATGCATTGACGGTAAAGATAAATGCACCGGAGATTCTGGAAAAGCAGCTTAAAAGAAGAGCGAAGAAGGGCGAGTACGGAATTATATGCTTCGCCTCGCAGGAGGCTTATATCCCGATTGAAGAGGACTATAGGATAACGAGAGAACTGCTTGAGATAACGTTAAAGTATAGATTCCCCGTTCATATTGGAACCAAATCGACCTTGGTGCTCAGGGATTTAGATATACTGGAGAAGATCGACGGGAGCGCTATTCTGCCTGAGGATTTACAGCAGAAACTCAATCGTGGCGTGATTATCTCGTTCTCCTTCTCGACGCTTGATGAGCACTTAGCAAACATCTTTGAGCCCGGCGCACCAGCACCACAGGAGCGATTGGAGACGTTGCGACCGTGTAAAGAAGCAGGGTTCCTGGTCGGTGTGAACTTCATTCCCGTTCTGCCGTTCCTATCAGATTCCGAGGAGCAGCTTGAAGCAATGATACGAACCGCGAAAGATTACGGGGCTGAGTTCGTTCTGGTTGGCGGCTTGACGTTATTTGGCACAGGGCCAACGGACTGCAAAACACTGTATTACAACGTCCTAGAAAAGCATTTCCCCGGGCTTGTACCGAACTATAAAAGTCTCTTCAGGATCTTTTACGCGCCGCCAAAAGTATATCAATCCGAGCTTGAGCAAAGATCGAAACGGCTCTGTGAACGATATGAGATGAGATATGGGATTATCTCTTAGACTAAATTCATAATAATTAACAGAATTCTTAGAAAATCCATGCCCCAAAAAGTAGAACTCTTATCACCAGTAGGAAGTCGTGAATCGCTCACAGCGGCGGTTGAAAACGGTGCCGATGCCGTTTATTTCGGTGTAGGGAAATTCAATGCGAGACGCCGTGCTGAGAATTTTATGATGAACGAGCTTCGGGATGCGGTTGAGTATGCACACGATAACGGCGTGAAAGTCTACAACACCTTCAATATCCTGATAAAAAATCATGAGCTTCGTGAATTCTTTGATGACATAGCAGAGGCCTACTCTCGCGGTATAGACGGCATTATCATTCAGCATATCTCATTTGCACGCTTGCTTAAAGATACCTTTCCTGATTTGCGAATCCATATGTCAACGCAGGCTGCGATTTCCAACTCTTATTATCTTGATCTGCTTTGGGGCACAGACAGGGTTACGCTCCAACGCGAGTTCTCGCTTGCTCAAGTTCAGGATTTTATCGAAAAAACTAAAGGTAAATATGAGACCGAAGTCTTTGTTCACGGTGCACTCTGCTTCAGTTACAGCGGCCAGTGCCTCTTCTCAAGCTTCTTGGGTGGTCGCAGTGGTAACCGCGGTCTGTGTGCACAGCCCTGTAGGAAACGATACAACGATAGTTACCTGTTGAGCACCAAGGACTTATGCCTCGTCCAAAGAATTCCAGAACTCATAACCGCAGGTGTTACCTCATTCAAAATAGAGGGCCGGCTCAGGAGTCCACGGTATACCGCGCTTGCAACGAGAGTCTATCGCTTTGCTATTGATTCTTATTATAACGGAGAATTCAGAGTGCCGGTGAAAGAAATCAAAGAGCTCGCACTTGAGTTCAACCGAGACTTTACCGAGGGATACCTCTTCAACGCGACGGACATCATAGCTCCCGAAACCCCCAAAAACCGCGGCCTCTTTGTGGGTGTGATTGAAGATGATACAACGCTTACACTGCATGAGCCGTTAACGGTCGGTGATGGAATCGGCATCTGGACCAGAGACGGCATCGATGGCGCGGTCATTAAAAACATAGAGAAAGGCGGAATAGTGGTCCCTGAGGCACAGACAGGTGAAACGGTAAAACTGTTCATTCGTGCTTCCGAAGGTAATCGAATCTACAAGACCTCAACGAAAAAAATAATGCGCTATGCACCACTAAAACCTAATCTAAAAATAGATACGCCGATCAGGTCAAAGCGGCAGGTCGTGATCCCGGACATTGAACAAACCGAATCCAACGGTTTGGAGCTCTTAGTAAAGGTGTATTCAAAAGAAGATGCACTTGATTCACGGAAAGCTGGTGCTCACACGGTCTTTTACTCACTGTTCGCTCCTGATTTTCTGGAAAGCAATGCATCACCGTATATCCCGCGGATTCTGTCCGATTCCGAGGCAGCGGAGGCTGTAAACCGGGTAAACGAGATTGACTCAGCTACCGTCCTTCTCGGCAACATCGGACTGATCTCCAAACTCTCACGATTAGAAACACGAAGGATATATCTCGATTATTCCGCGAACATCTTCAACTACCTTGATATAGCTTTTTTTCAAACTTTTGGCGCGATTCCCATACTGTCTCCTGAACTCAATCTCTCCGAGCTTGCGGAATTCAAGAACCAAAATTTCGCCGTGCTCGTTCACGGCAGATCGGTTCTGATGAATACCAAATACCCCCTTCCAGAAACATTACTGAAGGACGAGAAGGGGTTTGGGTTTCCCGTACGAAGAGAATTCACCTACACCCAGATACTGAACAGTATACCCATTGGTCTCTTCAACGACATCCTGAAACTCTACGATGCAGGTATCAATAAATTCTTCTTTGATCTCACCGATAGTAACGTAGAAAAGACAATCGGGTTCTACAAGGACATTCTCGCGGGCAATCCTATCAAGAAGTCATTAAGGCGAAAGCACACTCGCGGTCATTTCAACCGCGGTGTTGACTAATTCGAATCCCGCTTTATGCGTTTACTTACTAGAGCACCCACTAACTCGAACAGGAACACAGAGCTAAAGCTAAACAAAACAAAACAATAAAAAAGAAAATGGGGTGGAGTGAGTGGTTTTCACTCCGCTGCCTGCTCTACTTTTGCCATTTCAACTTCAGCAGCCTCAGCAGCCTCTGCCATTTCGGCAGCTTCAGCGACTTCAGCAGTCTCTGCTGGTGCTGCTGGTTCTTCTGGCGGTGCGGCTCCAACCTCGCTGAGATCAACAATCTCAACGGGAACTCCTCTCTGTAATAGAGCATCTATCTGCGCATAGACTTGTCGGTCACGGAAGTGCTTCATGGTTGCTGCTCCTGATGGACATACCGCATTACAACCACCGCAACCCTTGCACATCGCTTCATTGACGGTCATTACCTGCCTTACTACGTCAAGCTCAAGCGCACCAAACGGACAGAGCTCTGCACAAGTCCCGCAGCCGATGCAAACCGCCTCGTTTATCTGTGATATTGCCGGCTCTATGCCTGCCCTACCCTGGACTAAATAAACAAGCGATCCCGCTGCTGCTGCTTTGCCCTGTGCTATCGTATCAGGGATATCTTTGGGACTCGCCGCGCAGCCTGCAATGAAGATACCATCGGTTGCCGTATCCACAGGTCTCAGCTTCGGGTGCGCCTCTAACAAGAATGAGTCCGGCGATTGGGACAGTTTGAGCATACTTACGATGTCCCACACACCCGCATTCGGTTGCATGCCAACACCGAGCACCACAAGGTCAGCTTCGAGCTCATACGGCTCGCCAAGTAACGTATCTTCTGCTCGTACCACGACCCGGTCGCTGCCTGGTTTCTGGTATATTTCAGCCGGAAGTCCTCGTCGATAGCTGACACCCTCTACTTTGACATTCCCGTAAAATTCTTCATCGCCCTTGCCAAATGCCCGCACATCTTGGAAGCATACCGTTACCTTTGCGTCTGGAATCTTCTCTTTTGCTATATGCGCCTGTTTCGCTAAATACATACAGCAGACGCGAGAACAGTATTCATGTCCCGTTTGCGTATTCCTCGAGCCAACACAGGAGATGAAGACGATATCTTTTGGCTCTTTCCCGTTTAGTTCGATCTTACCACCCGTAGGTCCGCTTGCCGCAGACAACCGTTCAAACTGTAATCCGGTAATAACATTGGGATACACGCCGTACTTGTATTCTGGCGATACGGTCGGGTCAATGATATCAAATCCGGTCGCCACGATAATTGTTCCGACATCTAACTCCTCTTTCACTTCCGTCATCCCGAAGTCTATCGCAGCATATTCGCACGCAGCCATGCACGGTGGAACGGCTTTGCCTTCCTTAATCGTCTCAAGCGTTGCATCGCCACATTTACCCTCTTTGAAGAGCAAACAGTTCTCGGGGTCAACGGTATAAAGGGGAGGAACGGCATTCGGGAACGGTAGGTAGATGGCAGTTCGGTTACTCAACCCTTCGTCGAACTCACTGGGTATATCCTTTACTGGACATGCGAGTTCACATGCGCCACAGCCAGTGCATCTCTCATTCACGTAGCGTGGCTTCCGCTTCACCGTTGCTTTGTAATTGCCCACGTAGCCCTCGATGTTCTCTACCTCAGAATACGTCATCAAATCGATGTTTGGATGCGCACCCACATCGATCATTCTCGGCGTTAAAATAGAAGGCATCTTATCGAGGGAGGTCCAGGTCCTATCGAGTTGCGCGGCATGCCCACCAATAGAGGGAGTCTTCTCCACAAGATGCACCTTGTAGCCTGCATCCGCTATAGCCAATGCAGCATAGAGCCCGGCTACGCCACCACCTATTACTAACGTTTCAGGGACGACATCAACCTTCTTCTCCTCGATTAATTCTAATAATGCTGACCTTGCAACCGCACTTCGTACCAAATCCTTCGCCTTCTGCGTCGCTTCTTTCTTGAAATCCCCGTGTGGCCAACTACAATGTTCGCGAATATTCGCCATCTCGAAGAAGAAAGGATTGAGCCCTTCGCTGGCACACGTTTTTCTGAACGTCGGCTCGTGCATCCGCGGCGAACAAGCAGCGACGATCACCCTGTTAACTCTACCTGCTTTAAGGTCCTCTTTTATGAGATTTTGCCCGGGGTCTGAACATGTAAATATATAGTGTTGTGCAAGGGCCACGTTTGGCAATGTCGCGGCATACTTCACCAAATCCGGTACATCTATTACCATCTTGATGTTTATCCCGCAATGGCATATGTAAACGCCAATCCTCGGACTATCTTCTGGAGCGTCTTTTGCAATCCCTTCAACAGATCCCGTCATCGGGACTTTTGTATAATCATATTCTTCCTCTGCCATCTTTTCTTTACCCCCTTAATTATGCTCCCATCTTATCTGCCATCTCTCGTAATGACTTATATCCTACGCACAGTTCTTCGTCCATCTCTGCTACTGACGTTCTTATTTTCACTTTTCCACCGGCTAACAGGGAAAGAGAAGCAGCAGCAGCAGCTTTTCCCTGCGCTACACTGTCCGGAATATCCCGGGGAGCTTGCACACAGCCGGTAACAAAAATACCCTCTCTATCGGTATCAACCGGTCTGAGCTTTAGATGCGCCTCTTTTGCGAAATGATCTGTCGTTTCCTCGATACCTAGCATCTTTAATAACTCGTCAGTGCCTGCACTTGGTTTCAAGCCTACGCCAAGAACAACAATGTCCGCTTCGAGCTCAAACGGCTCACCAAGCATTGTATCTTCCGCGCGTACTATTACTCGGTCGCTCCCTGGCTTTTGATAGATCTCAGATGCAAGCCCGCGTCTGTAATTAACACCTTCCTCCTTTACGCGATCATAAAATTCCTCAAAGCCTTTACCAAACGCCCTCACATCCTGGTAGAGCACGGTTATCTTACAATCCGGAACCTTCTCCCCGAGCAGATGTGCATGTTTCGCTAAATACATACAGCAGACACGGGAACAGTATTCATACCCGGTTTGCTTGTTCCGCGAGCCAACACAGGAGATGAACACGGCATCCTTCGGCAGCCGATCCACACCCTTTACGATTATCTTACCGAAGGTGGGACCGCTCGCATTAGAATAGCGTTCAAATTCTAAGCCCGTAATGACATTGGGTAAAACCCCGTACTTGTACTCGGGCATCAATTTCGGATCTATAATGTCATAACCCGTAGCAACGATGATTGTTCCCACATTCAGTTCAACGATCTCCTCTTCCATATCAAAATCAATACAGTTTGGTTGACATGCCAGAACACAGGGAGGAGCTTCATCTTTGGATACTGCTTCACCCCTCGCTCTCCTCTTTATTGCTTCCCTTGTAGATTCAATCGTTGCTTTCCCACACTTGCCCTTCTTTACCATCTGACAACGCTCAGAGTCAACGCAATAGACAGCCGGAATGGCTTGCGGGAACGGCCTATATATCGAGCCCTTTTTTCCCAGATTCTCGTCAAATTCGTTCGGGAATTTGTATGCAAACCTACACTCTTGTTCGCATAAAGAACATCCAGTGCAAAGAGTTCCATATTCCCAATCCTTTTCATATACGTATCTTGGCTTTCTCTTTACCTTCGCTTTGAAATTACCAACAGAGCCCTCCACACCTACCACCTCTGAATAACTCATCAGGTTTATGTTCGCATGCTTTGAAACGTCAACCATTCGTGGCGTCAAGATACACGCAGAGCAATCCAGAGTAGGGAACGTTTTATCAAGCTGTGCCATATGTCCTCCGATTGTGGGAGTTCTTTCCACTACGTGCACCTTGAACCCCGCATCCGCGATATCCAACGCGGCATACATCCCTGCTATTCCGCCGCCGATCACCAGTGTCTCGGGAATAATATCCACTTCCTTCTCTTCAACTTTCTCTAAACAAGAAGCTTCAACTTTGCTCTTTATTGATTGCATCAAATTCCGCGTTTTTTCTTCTGTTTCAATTTTCGGTTTTTCCTTCTCTACTTCTACTTCGGTTTCAGCTTCAGTTGCCATACCTTTTCCACCCCAATTCTTTCTTCGTTATTACGCATATAAATCTTTTGCTTTTTTCCCGCGTCACGGTACTAACCTTCTCCGATCTCGTGGGAAAAGGACTGCTTCTCGCACGTTATCCAGCTCGAGCATGCTCATGAGCAGTCGTTCAATGCCGAGCCCCCAACCCGCGTGTGGCGGCATACCGTACCGAAACGCGTTGAGATAAAACTCAAAACTATCGGGGTTCAAGCCTTTCGAATCGATATTCTCCCTCAGCAGTTCGTACGAATGAACACGCTGGGAACCAGACGAGAGCTCCATGCGTGGATGCATCAAGTCAAAGGCATCACACGTGTCTTTACCTTCGATTGGTTGTGCATAAAAGGGTTTGATCGCACGGGGCCACTCGGTGATGAAATAGTGCTCGCCCATTCGCTTCCCCAAGATATGCTCATGGGACGTGCTGAGGTCTTCACCCCATTCTATGGGTTCCCCCTCCTCCAAAAGCATTTCTATCGCTTCTTCATACCGTATACGTCTAAATGGTATTTTTGGAACCTCAAATTCAAAATTAAAGCTCTTCAAGCCAGGATATAACGCAATCTGCGAATAGACGACTGCGATAAGCTCCTCCAAGAGCTTCATTACCTCCTCCATAGAGACAAAGGCAACCTCGACATCCGCCGATGTCGCTTCATTGAGATGTTTTGTGGTGTCGTGCTCCTCAGCCCGGAAAATCGGTGCTATTTCAAAGACCGCATCGAGGCCCGAGGCAATGAGCATTTGTTTGTACAGCTGGGGGCTCTGATTCAAGAACGCTTCGCGTTCAAAATACGTGATGGGAAAGAGCGCAGTGCCGCCTTCCGTCGCAGAACTCACGATTTTTGGTGTGTTAATCTCGATAAAGCCTCGGTCGGCGAGGAAATCCCTGATCGCTTTGAGCACACGACTGCGAATGATAAATATATGCTTCGTTCGCTCGGTTCGCACGTCCATGAAGCGCGCATCTAATCGCGTATCCAACTCGGCACCCACTTTGCCGGTGGTATCGAGCGGTAAAATTTGCGATGCGACACTGAGCACTTCCATGCGCTCTGGTATAAGCTCATAGCCATTCGGCGCTTTTTGCTCGCCCTTGACAACGCCTTCTATGACCACGACTGATTCACGCGGAACTTTCCTCGCCTGTTCAAACAGCTCCTTTTCAATAAAACGCTTGAGGAATGTAACCTGAGCAAAGCCTTCACGATCTCGCAGGATGAGGAAAAATACGCCGCCGAGATCCCGTTTCTCATGCACCCAGCCCGCTAAACTCACGTGTTCTCCGTCATTCGTTTCGGTTATTTCAGTTGAGTATTTCCGATTTTCGATAGGCAATTTCATATCTCTACTTTACCCTTATTCTTAATATAAAGCACTTTCTAAAACGTGTTGCCATTTCGTGCACCTGTGCACTCAATTATTTCATCATTCAATTCAGGACAAAAGCCAGATCTAGTATGCCGGCAGCCTTATTCAAACAGCAATCGCGAAAGCATACTTTTCTTTTTATCCTCTTCCTCGTCGGTCCACTCGTCCGTTTGAAACACCGCCTCTTTTTGCACTGGTTCCTTCGTTTGCGCAGCTCTCCCGCCGTGTTCGCTTTTCCGCACGCGCACATCAACCATAATGGGCATTTCTATGCTCGGACTCGAGAGTAAGGCAACACCCTGGGGTATTCGCTTGATCTCCTCTTCCATCTCACTGCTCATGAACTCCAGACCCCTGCCCAGCGCCTTGATGTCATTCGGATTCGTCACCTTGAGGATAATCTGCATATTGCACTGCGAGATAACGTTCTTATCGACTCGTGCGGGTCGTTGCGAGATGACGAGCAGCCCGAGTCCAAATTTTCTACCCTCTGAAGCGATGGTTCGCAGGATATTGGAGCTGACCGCCTGTCCAAATCCACGTTCGGGGCAGAAGTTGTGCGCTTCTTCAACAACGAGTACGAAGGGAGGAATCTTTCCCATCTTCCGTCCTTCAAAGACCTCTTTGCAGAGCCGGTAAACGATCAACTGCTGTAATTTCGGCTCAGCACCTTTCATATCTATGATCGACGCTTTCCCCACTTTAACGAGTTCTTCGACACGTGTTGGACTGTCGGAAAGTATGCCCGTCTCCCTGATTCGTTCGAGGAAGTGAATAATCCTCCATTTGGACGTGCTCCTGCTCTCTGCTACCACCTTAATGATATCATCAATGGTGTAAAACTCTTTTGCTGTTTTGATCTCGTTAATACACTGGTATAAAACGCCTAATTGCGCATCAGACAAGGTAAAGAAATCATATAATTCGTTCACACTCAAATTTATCCCATCGATGCGGAATAACTTATCAGCAGCGGGATTGATGGAAAAGTTGGCAGGGGTATAGACCACAACTTGAGAAGCGTACCCCTTGGGCTTGATACCAAATTTTTCCATCTGTTTTTGCTCTTCAACATTTCTGTTTTCGTATTTGAGCGAAAGGTACTCACCGTGCGGATCAATGACGAGTAGCGGAACGTTCTTTTCGAGCAATTCCTCGATGAGCACGCCGGCAGTGTATGATTTCCCGCTTCCCGTCTTCGCCAATATGCTGCAGTGTTTCTGGATAAGCTCATCTTTCCGCAGGTATACGGGAATGCTGCGGCCGTCGAGCATCCCGAGGTGGATCCCAGCGGTTTTGAGCCCCAGCGTGTCCATAATGAACCCCTGATCTGCTTTGAACACTTTCTCATCGCGTGAGAGTGTGCTTTTTGGCTGCATGAGAAATCCTCGGTCGTCTTTATAGCCGATAATCTCCACGGTAGCCGTTTTTTTCTCAACATCAACCATAGACACAACTCTGCCGAGTATCCAGCCATCTAATTCGTTCCATACTTTTACATACTCATTTCGTCGTACCTCGTCGGTGACGATAAAATCGAATTCATGCAGTCCAACGTCACCCGAAATTGTACCCACTACCTTATACATTTTAGCTCGATAACACTACATACCACTTATAATAAGAAAATAGTTATGGATGGCGGACGTAAATTAACCGCCCATAGTTCGCACAGTAGCCCCTCAAATTAATACGGCATTCACAATCCCTTCTTGACCCGGTCTGCTGGTAACTACCGCATCGCCAATTTCAGTCTCGATGATCGCACCTTTTGTGGTGATGTTGCGCCGGGCATAGAACGGATTAGCGGGATTTTTTTTCACGGTTATTATTTTAGCCTTTTTGGTGGTTCCACTTCGTGGATCAGCGATATTTGCAAATTCGCATCTGAGCAACCGTAGTTTCAGGCCACCGCCGTGCGTTCTGATTTTTCTCCGTCGTGTCTCGCCTATCGTGGTATCTGCTGCGGGTCTGCCCGCCTCATGTGCTTTCTTCTTCCGGTTCAGGTGAAGCCTTCCACCGGTGTATTTCCGTCTCGATTTACCTTGCCATCTCATTTTTTACGGTCCCACAAAACCACATTTATCACACGTGTATAAATTGCTTTGCTTTCTACACTTCACGCATCTACATATTTCGTTCGCTCCGCAGTTCGGGCACGGAAAAGCGGTGAAGCCCTTTTCCAACAGCTTTACTCCGCAGGACGTGCAATACTCTATCATAACATGCTCCTCTTCTTTTTATTTCGATGTTCAGTTTTCTGTCAGTCTGTTCTTCGGTCGCCGTCACGCGTGTTATAGCCACTACGGTGGACGGCATACTATACTTACATCTCCCTCCATTTATAAGAACATCTGCTTTTAGGTCTACCTCTTCAGCGCGAGTTGGTGGATTCCTCCCGGAGATATTCGCACTCGTTGCGGTTATCGGGCCCGTCTCCTGTATGATGCGCAGTGCGATTTCGTTATCCGGGAATCGCACGCCAATGACATCTGATGCGGCCGTTAAGATATCGGGTACAGTGTCTTTTTTCCGTAGCAATACCGTAACGGGTCCGGGCAGCAGCTCTTTAAGCACGGCTAAAGATTCGGGATCGACGTATGCTATGGTCTGCGCCATCTCGAAGGAGGAAACGGCGAGGGAGATCGGTTGTGATAAGGCTCTCCGTTTGAGCTCATATACTTTTCGCACCGCCTCTTCAGAGAACGCATCGGCGCCCAATCCGTATACCGTTTCCGTAGGATAAACGACCGTACCTCCGTTTTTTATTGTGGTGATTGCAGTTCGTATCTGGTCTTTCATATCTATTGGCATTCTCTTTCTCCGAATTTCAATTCGTTCCCTGGACTCTTGGTTTCATATTTCGTACAGCGAAAAAGCGTGAAGTAACTCACCTATTAATATCGCACGTATGCTACTTAAAGTAATGGATAACAAATTCACAACGATAACCCTCGAATTTGGCCAAAAATCTAAGCATTTTGAAGTCGTTCAACATCCAGTTCCTCATATCCTCGTTGACTCGACTAAGGAGTTACACGGCTGGTGGAACGGTATAGAGCCGTACGGGAATAGGGAATGCACTGCCGAAAAGCTCCTAATTAACCCGTATAACGGTTGTGGTCATAATTGCGTGTTCTGCTATTCGCATGCGTTGCCCGGCTATTTCAAGCTCTTTCGCGAGCAAGGGGTCGTGACGGTATTCAAGGATTTCGACAAACGAATTGCGAGGCAACTGGACGGGCTCGATGTCGCGAGCTGCGGGTACCTCTCTCCCGTGACTGATCCGTTCCAGCCGATCAATGAACACTACCACTTAAGTGAAAAGATCATCAAGGCGTTTGTTGATCGTAATATTCCGGTGCAGTTCACCACAAAAGGGCGAATAAGCGAAACGGCACTGAAATTGATTAAAAAGCACGAGCACTCGTTTGGCGAGGTCTCTATTCTCACGCGGGATGAAGATAAGCGACAGCGATTGATGGCTGGCGGTGCATCGACCGACGAACTGGTGCGGAACATAGAACGGCTTGCGAACGAAGATAAGTTCGCGGTGTGCAGGATTGATCCGATAATTCCTTTTGTAACGGATAACCCAAAAGACCTAAAAGAATTAGTGGAAACCGTGGTAGAAGCAGGCGCGGGCCACATCATCACGAGCTGCGTGGACATTCCGCTTGCCATGAAGTACGAACTCTATAATGAACTGGAGAAACGATTTGGCGTTCCAAAACAGAAGTTTGCACGCTTATATACAGAAACGATGAGCGGGCGTCTCCACGCATCTATAGGCTATCGGAGAAAGTTATTCGGCATGATGCGAGCGATTTGCGATGAGAATAAGGTGACGATGAGTCTCTGTATGGAGTTCGAATCGCTTGACGAGAAACGATTTAAAGGCTTGAACCGTGAGTTTATGAGTTCTCATAATTGTGAGGGCATTGACGTGCCGCTTTACATAACAACAGGCGATGGAAAGCAGTTTGAGCCTCTTCAGGACTGCTCCGGAAATTGTTTGCAGTGCCATTTTTCAGAAAACGCACCACTGTGTGGTATTCCAGACTTGAAAAAGGCAGGTGCATGGAAATTAAATGATTACCGGCGGTGGAGTACACTGATTAAAGAACGAAGCGCACAACAGAGCACATTAGAGGTGTGAGTACGGTAAGGACGATAGCCTTTTTCTTTGGAGTTATACAATAGAAGTAACCTATGAACACGGCGATTTATCTCATCAGAGCTGTAAGCCTCATTACCGTGGGCGTGATTATTGCGAACGTCGTGCTCGAAAGCGACGCGCTGCGAAAATTGTCGCCACTCATGCGACCATTTTGTCGAGCCTCGAACCTCCCGCGAGAGGGCGCAGTGTCTCTTTTCACCTCCTTCTTTGACCCCACCACGGGAAAATCAACCTTAGCCGGGTTCTATCACGAGGGTAAAATTAGCGATAAAGAAACGATACTTACGCTGCTGATGAGCACGTTTCCGATCGTCGTCGGTGAATCGCTGTTCAGAGTGCATGCACCGATTGCACTCGTGCTGTTAGGGCCCGTCATTGGCAGCATTTACATTGCGCTCACGCTGCTCGCTGCATTTATCCAGTCTTTTGGTGCGTTCGTTTATGCTAAAGTTCGCATTCCTGCTCCCGTCTGTTTTGATGATGAGATCTACGGTGCAGTATCAGGACTCTCACAGAATGAAAAACTGAATACGGCACTGAAGAAATCGTTTAACACGTTACTCAAGGTGCTCCCCATAATGGTCGTTGCGTTTTTGATCATCGATTTCCTATTCGAATTGGGGGTCATGGACCATATCAGTGTCGTTTTTGATCCTATCTTACGCGTATTAGATTTACCCGGTGAGGTGATCACGGCACTCGTAGCGGATTTAGCGCATTTTTCCGCAGGTTACGTGATTGTTGCCGCGCTGCTCGCGAAAGGGGTGATCACCGCAAAACAAGCGATATTAACACTGCTGATCGGAAGCATGCTCGTGATCACACTGGTCTATCTGAAATACAGTCTTCCTATGTATGTGTCCCTGTTTGGAAAACTCGGCGTGAAAATCACCGCGATCACGTACTTGAGTAGTATGCTTGCAAAAGTCGTTATGATTCTGCTGGTTGTCGTGGTGATGTGATAATCTTACGACCTACAAACGAGAAATCAAATTTAGGGAACAATTCATCACTTATGTATGAAAACTTTTTAAATTATAAGGTTACACTGTGATATACTTAGTGTGGTAATACAAAAATGTCAGATGAAAAGAAGCAACCACTTTCACTCGAGGGGTGGATAAAGCTATACACCGATGAAATCATTAAAGTGGAACTGGACTGGGCTACCTACCTGAATCTATACATGGTAATCTTAGTTGCATTTCTAAGTGCTTATATCGTGTTCGTTGTAGCAGGATATCAATTTTGGCCTTTGATGGTGGCAATGGTAGTCGTTACGTATATAGGATTAGTGCCTGATTACATACGTAGATTTCTTCATCGACAAAGTAGATTAAAACCATTGATAAACACCCGTGAGGCTATAATTTCCGGTGAACGAGCTGATTATGCGAAAATACAGAGTGAGTGGAAGGCGTATATGAAGAAGTATTACAGTAAGTATTTAGAAAACTCAGAAATGAACATAGCAGTGAAAGAATCATGCAATCAAAAAGGAGAGCCTCAAGTCCCCCAAAGTGATATTATGCTTATAAAAGAAAGTCTGCAAGAAATTAAGGATGTACTAGAAAGTACGAAAATTTTTAGCGTCTTAGTTACCCTGGGTAGTTTTTTTATAGCAATAGGTATTTTTGTGATAAGTTTAGGCACTACTCTTCTACTTTTGAAAAATTATTATGCTGGTTCAATAGTACTTATAGTAGGAACACTCATATTGATTTCAGGTGGTTTAATGATCAGCAGTGCGGAGCCGTATATCGGGGCATTGAAAGGACGTTTGCACGGTAATATTCTATTTTTTCTGTCTATCCTCATCCTTCTTATAGCAGGTTTGATTGGGTTTTTTGCTAATCTGAATCTTCTGATCTAAAATTTCTTCTTCTTTCTATTTCTTCCTCACCACACCCTCGCCGCCCGTTGCGCCAACTCCTTACCGTCTTTTGCCTCGCGCAGCATGCTCTCATCCAAAAACAAATAGGCAGCTTTGGTGTTGTAGTACGGCGCGCCCTTTCGTGAGAACAGCGTGAGTATCTTACCGTTCTGCCGTACTTCAACGCCCTCACATGGTTCGTGACTTCGTATCAGCGTCTTCACGCCGACGGCACGAAGAACCTTATCGGTAATATCCTCGCCAAACTTCATGCCTGCACCACGCATCGAATAAAAGTATCCGGTGCCCTCAACCGGATCACTCCACAGGAGCTCCTTAAAGGTGCTCGAAGAGGGATGCGTTTCACGTGCATACGCGATATCCCCGATAGAAGTCACTCCAGCAGGCAATCCACCGTGCACCATCAAATAGCTCGTTTCTACTAACACGGCGTACGGCAAACACTCCCACAGGTCCCTTATCTGCTCGTACAGCTCCTTTCCTCGATCACCATATTTCCTGGCGAAAAAAAGAGGCAGTTCATGGGGCATAAACGGCATATCCGGCGGCCCTTCGTGATTCCCCCGGAGCAGTAGTATCTTTTCTTTCCTTTCTGCCGAAAGTATCAATCTCAAAATGAGATAGTACACTTCCACGCTTTCCCCGCCCCGATCGCCATAATCGCCGAGGAAGATAATTCGATCAGCATTTGCAACCTCCTGTTCCTTCAATAGGTGAACTAAGCTATCGAGATCGCCGTGTATATCGCCTACCACGACGATGTTCCTCACTGCATGCGGGGCTATGCGAACCAAGCCGCTTCCTTTTCGTAAGCGCTGCTCCTCTTTCAACAACTCTTTCGCTCCAGAAAGCAGTGCTGAGAACCCCGTTGCATCGATATCAAATGCCGCGTCCACCCACCCATCAACTTCTTT
Source organism: uncultured Halobacteria archaeon (assembly GCA_964400255.1). GTDB lineage: Archaea > Halobacteriota > Syntropharchaeia > Alkanophagales > Methanospirareceae > JACGMN01. The sequence goes on along the minus strand of CAYNTR010000008.1, from coordinate 7,186 downwards.
TGGATTCATCCTCGCTGCTCATGCGCAGACCGTGATTTTTTACTGTAGTATACCTATTCTTTTTAGCTGAAAAGGTGTTTTTTGCATGGTTATGTTCAAGCACGATTCCGAATGGGAGCACAACGCACAGATAAAGCTGCAATTACTCTTATTTTCCACGATCTTCCTCCTCTTCAGCATTGTTGTTGGTGCAGTCCTCACCATTCATCCCCTGTACCTGGAGCAATTTTTCGGAAAAGCAGAATTAGTCGGGCTCGTTGCGGTACTCTCCTCGCTTGCCGGCATGATGTTCAGCCTCCCTGCTGGTGTGCTTGCTGATAAACTCGGTCGGAAACGCTTGTTAATCGCGTCATTCCTGCTCTTATCGGCCGTACTGCTCGTATTCTTCCTGAATACCAGTCTTTACGCGTTATTCGTGTTGCAAATAGCATTTGGTATTTCCATGGCTTCCGCCTGGGTTATCAGCGAGGCATTTGTTAAAGACATATCACCAATCGGAAGCAGAGGCGAGTTCAGGTCTGTTTTCGGTACCTTCGCCAATGCCGGTCTCTTTGCTGGTCCTGTAATCGGAGGGCTCCTCGCCGATCGATACGCACTACGAATTCCGTATATCTTCTCTGCTCTTGTGCTCCTCGCATCCTTGACCTTGGTCTTCAAACTGACGGATAATAACCGTGCTCCTAGCACGGGCAATCCAAACAAGAGCGAAAATAGTAAGGATGAATTGTTCGCGGTACTCAAAGAGTTTGCACAGCAGCGAGAACTGAACGTTCTGGCGCTTTGTACCGTCTCATTATTCTTCTGGTATTCCGCCCGATGGGTCTTCGGTCCGCTGTTCCTTAAAGATCTGGGCTACAGCCCCTTCGTCATCGGGCTATGGATCGGGATCTCTGGTGCTCCCTTCTTGCTCTTCCAAATACTGTTTGGCAAGTTAGGTGATAAAATTGGTAAAAACAAACTGATCTGTCTCGGTTTCATAATTGCCACTATCTTTATCATCCCCTTAGGATTCCTGGAGTCACTTTCAGGGCTCTTAGTAACGATATTTGTCATATCGCTCGGCACGACACTTGTGGAACCGTTGATAGAGGCACGAGTCACGGATATTGTGCCGCGAGAGCGATATGGTGCGTATTCCGGCATATTTGAATTAGCGAAGACCACGGGTGTCATGCTTGGACTCGTCAGTTCATCGCTCTTCGTGTTCCTCTTTGGCATCTTCTATTCCTTTTTACCCGCAGTCATCGTCTTTATCATTACCTTAGCACTTTTTCTCTACACACGACAATCGTTATGTAGCTTATCACTGATCCTGCCACGGAGGACACCGTAACCGATGGATGGGAGCACTGCGAGCCTGAGAATAGGAATAACCGGGAAACCGAGAATCGGGAAGTCCACGATAATAAAGGACGTGATACGGCGATTGAAAGCCGAGGGCATCGCGGTGGCTGGTATGCTTACGTCCGATATCCATGAACGAGGGCAGAGAATTGGTTTTTCTATAGAGGATATCAGCTCGGGGGCAAAAGGTATGTTGGCACATACGCGGCTTTACCGGAGTGGGCCACGAGTGGGCAAATATACGGTCAATCTAACCGATTTGGATTGCATAGGGGCCCAAGCAATAACCGAAGCAGTTACAAGCTCCGAACCCCGGATACTTATCATTGATGAAATAGGACCGATGGAGCTGAAATCCAAACGATTCATCGAAGCGGTCGAGAACGCACTGAATAGTGATAAGCCACTCATCGTTACCGTGCATCAGCGCTCAGCGCACGAATTGGTGCAGCGCGTACGAGAAACGTTCGAGATACTGGACGTTACCGAAGAGAACAGGGACGAAATGGCGACGGCCATACTGAAGACGGTGAAGAACAATCTTAATGAAGAGGGCTAGGGGCGAATCGCACGTCACCATCCACTCAGGATAAACCCAGTTGCACATAAAGTCGGTTTTCAGTATCGTACAAATTTGCTGTCAGTTATGCTAGTAAAGATAGAATTTGGAGTATGACTAAACTCCAACCAAAATTACCGTCAATTTTTTGGTTTGACGTCTCATAAATACCCCCAGCCCCCAAAACGAGAGAATGCCCTAAACTTCTCCATAGCTCTTCTTTGCTATTTTTTCCATCTCGCTCTTATTTTACGTAAACGTAACCGACGATTGTACCGAAGATCGCATAAACCAACACCGAGATGATTAACTCGCAGTGTGGGTACATAAACAATGAGCTAAACATACCCAGACCAGAACGAGCTAAGAGGTCCATTAGAAATAGTGAGATGGTACTAATATCTCCTGTTACCACTGTAATAACTGTACCAACCACGCCGACGGCCACGCCTATTATCGCACCTATCTGCCACGGTTTCAACTTTTTTAACCGAGTTCTCTTATCCATTTTAGCCCTCGAAAAGTTCAGGAGAAGCTCTGATTTTGGCTAGTTGCACTCCTATCCCCGTCGCCTTCGACGGTATTTTACGAAAACTACCACCAACGATATAAACACACCCCCTACCAGAATCCATAATAATATCGTTGTATTCGTAAAAATATCGTAAAAAGTATCAGATATTGTTGGTTCGTAACATGTAGCCACGATAATCTCCCAGCCATCGATCATCTCGTGGTGTAACTGCTCGTTCTCCGGTGTACGCTCGTCAACCCAGAGTATGACTTCCTTTTCTGTTCGATGTACCGCAGTAGCGCTTATTCGTAACTCGGGGTTCTCTTTCCATTTCTCTATTTGATCTCTAATCCAGGCTACTTCTTCATCTGTTGGCCCGATTACTACCACAATAATCTCCCAACCATTGATCATCTTGCGATGTAGCTGTTGGTTCTCTGGTGTACTCTCATAGACCCAGAGCACGGCCGTCTTTTTTGCATGAAGTATCGCAGTCGCGTCAATTTGCAACTCAGGATTCTCTTTCCATTTCTCCATCTGATCCTTGATCCAAGCTATCTCTTCGTCTGTTGGTGTGGCGTCTGTTGGCACGGAGTTTTCCACCACGATAATCTCCCAGCCATTGATCCTCTTGCGATATAGCTGCATATTCTCCGGTGTACGTTCATAAACCCAGAGCAAGACGGTTTTTTCTGTTCGTAGTATTGCAGACGCAGCAATTTTCATCTCAGGGTTCTCTTTCCAGTTCTCTATTTGATCCCTGATCCAGGCTACTTCTTCATCAGTTGCCGATTCCGGAACTAAGCTGGGTTGTGAAGAACCGAGAGCGATACCCGTTGCTAGCACCGCTAAAATACCAATCGCCCATATCCTCTTCATCTTCTTCTATCAATTCCTAATTTTTGGTATTACCTCAAGCGCCCCTCCTCGATGCTCACGAAAGATTAAACTCTAATCAGTATAAATTGCTCTTATCCTGTAGTAATATCCTTCAAATTTAATATATTCTGTTCGATTATCATTCCAAAGTACTTTTAAAAATTCTGATGTGCTCTCATCATCAAAAGGAACTCTGATTTCTTTAGTAGGGCTCATCACCGCTTTTTCAACGTAAGGATATTTTTCAAGCTCTGCCTTATCGACTTCAACATAATGTTCCGGTGTGTTAGTTACTTTTTCTGCGTGTATATAAAGCCCCCCTCTGGGGGCATAGATTGCCAAAAAGAAGTACAAGACGATGGCAATCACTATCACAAGCGCAGATGCAATTCCTGCTTTTATGATTCTTTTCATTTTGCCTCCCCAAAAAATAAAAAAGGGGGTTAAAGCCATATTTAACTCCCCTTAAAAATGGTATCTGTTATCTTCTATCGTATCGTCGCAATCGTCGCACCAGTTATCTGTAACCATCATGTATGTATAGGTCATTATACAGTATGGTCCGTAATAGCCGTGGTCTGGGCAATAATAATTATGCGATGACTCATGCTGTGCAAGATGCCAGTCCCAGCCGGATGTTATTTGATGTTTCATTATCCAAGCATCACCACCAAGTTCACTCCAACCACGACTGTCAGTAGGCTGGTTAGTAAAGGCAGCCAGCATGTCATTGCCCTGTTGATTGCTATTCCATCCCGTTTCTTCCTGTACCTCACCCAGTAAACGGCTATCATGTACGTTGTCATTACTATCCCATTCCGAGTATTTTCCTACAATAAAGTTTATGTCGTGATCGCTAAAAAAGGCATTATCTGCACTTTCAATTATGTTATAAGCCTGGGTTTCCCAGTTATCACCAAAGTAATCCCTATACTCCTCGTCTGCTGCGATCCAGACATATACGGTTACCGTGCCTCTTTTTGAGCCATCTGCCAATGATTGATTACTCATTAGGGATGCTTTACTTACCAGAACATCTTCAAAGCTCTCGATCTGTACCGGTTCAATTTGTCTATCTTTACCAACAAGTTCTCTTATCGTTTCATTTTCTTCGGCTAACGCAAGGAGTTCATCGGTTCCAAGTTTGTTAAGTTTGTCGATATCCCCCGAAAACCAAGGTTCTCCAGTGATTTCCTGCCCCTGATCTTCGGATTTCGTTTGTGCTGCCATTGTTGGTATAGATACAGCCACGATGATCATCACCGCGATAAATACAGCCCCCATCGCTTTTCCTTCCTTTTTCATATTTCCATATCACCCCCTAACTTTTTTGGGTACTTATAAAGCGCCCCTCCTCGGCGCCTCGCCTTCCTTCTGCGGCTTTTCGCCCATCAGGGATTCGCACCCTGTACAGACCTCCTTTGTTTTTTCTTCTCTGCGTCTTCACGCTCCTGAGCGCGAAATGTTGTGAGTTGAATCAGCTTTAGGTGATGAAATATTCTATAGCATATTTATTATTAACTGTCTTCGATATTACCGGTAGAAATCAATATTAGCGAGTGCTTGCGGTGACCTGTACGTCAAACGAGTTCCTTATAATCTAGTGCATATTCGTTCGAACCTTTTTGACGCTTTTTGAATGACGTCCGGTGAAAAAAACGTTCGTCAATCAACTGATAGAAAAAATAAAAGGGGGGTTAGTAAACCACCCCCAACGATTCCAGCTCTTCAGCTTGCACCGCGAGCACATAGTCGTGAAACGGCTCTTCCCTCCCTTCTGAATCAATGACCGTTCCAGTGAATGCATATACCGGCAGAACAAATTCTTGTTTCGTTATCCGCGGTTCCATCCAATATCCAATCGATATCTCGTTGATAGTTGCTCGATCCGCCATCATCTCCAACGGTGGTTGTACACGGTTCTCGCCGGCAATTAGCTCGTTATATGCTTCTTCCGGTGTCTTTAGTGAGGTCTCCTTGTAAGGCTCTATCGCTCTCCAATTCATTACTAGTTCGTGGACTTCACTATTATTACCTATGATCACTGCTAATTCATCGTGGCCATATACTGGTAGGCCGTTGACGCTTCGAGAAAACCGCACGGCTAAGGACACATCGTAGGATATGATGGGTTCACTTGAACCCGCTCTCCAAATCTCGTATGTTTCAGAAACGCCCACATTTTTGAACTCTGCGTCTTCGGGCAATAGTTTTCTGGTCGAAAGATAGTCAGAAGCGATCTCCTTTGCATAGTTTTCGGATGGTAGGATGGGCTGAGAGTCGACAGAAGCGGGATACTCCTTATAATACTGGATAGCTCCCGAAGTCTTATAAACGGTTACTTGCTTTCTTGTCCCTTCCGCCTCATCTACGAGACGAATCTTATCGTTTATACGAAGCTCTGCATTTTCAGTCAACCCAAATGTTCTACCAATGCCCTTTACGTAGTCGCTTGTAACCTCTGGAGTTACCGTTTTATATACAAGATATGAATCACGTATCTCCGGAAAGGTGGCATTCAGCACGAATGTTGTTTCAGCACCTTCCTCGGACGGAGGAAATAGACCGGGAACCGCGTTAGTTCCTGTGTGCTCAACCCAAACCGTTGCAGCCGCAAATAGCACTGCTACCGTGACGACTATCCCTAAGATTACCCATAGTTTTTGTGTCATTTTTTTTCTTCAATCCTAACTGCAACTATATGTCCACGTAGTATACCCTGAATTTACGGTTGGATCGGCGATAACAGAACCTTCACCCCAGATGTGGTCGTTCCCGCATGCTGAATTTTCGCCGATTATCCGTACCGTGTAATCTGAGCCATGTGTCTCGTCGATAGCGTGATACCACGCGTCTTTAACCGTCTCTCCGTCTAATAGATTATCTGCAAAATTACCGCCATCAACACAGTTCAGTGAAGAGGTTGTAAATCCACAGATCAAATGCACCCCATTGAGACCATAGTGACTACCCTTAAACCTATCTGGCTTTTCTGTTGAGTGACAGCCATGTAAGGCAATCCACTCCAAATCGTGATCTCCCCATTCGATCTCGTTGAAAAAACTCACCCACTTCGTATAGGTTGAAAGCTCCAGTCTGTTATTTTGCGCATGCCCCTGGTACCAGGCAATGTCGACACCATCGATGTACGTGGAATCTTGCCCATCGTGTTGAAAGTGCTCTTCTTTCGTGTTAGTATTACCTTTATCAAATTTTCGAGTCCAGCCAGCACTGCCCAATCCATTATAAAATGCTTTAGCGGAATCATCACTATTTGGGAGATCATTGTGGGGCCAGCTATAATCTGTCACCCATTCAATGCCCACCTCAGGGGAGGTAGCATCGTTATCATCACCAGTCCCCGCAGTAGTACATGACACGAGAACCACCGAACTTACTGCTAGTATCAACGAAAGCTTCAAGCACACTGTTCTTCTTTTCATTTATAACACCTCCTAATTTTTTGGGTACTTATAAAGCGCCCCTCCTCGGCGCCTCGCCTTCCTTCTTCACCTTTTCGCCCGCCAGGGATTCGCACCCTGTACGGGCCTCTCCTGCTTTTTTTCTACACCTTGTCTTCGTGCTCGGGAGCGGGAAATGCTGTGAGTTGGATCGGCTTTAATTGATATAGTAAGCTATAGCCTATTTATTATTAACTGTCTCCAATATTGCTGATAGGAATCAATATCAGCTAACGCCGTCAGTGATCTGCACACCAAATAAGTTTCCTATAATTGGTACGAGAACTATCCTGGGGGAATACGCCGATTCACAGAGATCTTGGTGATCCCCATGGATATCACCTTTAGAAGGGGGGATTAACGAGCCTTCTTTCCTTTCCTCCGCTTCTTATCTTCGCTAAAACCAATAAGGCCACAGAAAAATAGTTC
>CAYNTR010000007.1:0-41474 GCA_964400255.1 uncultured Halobacteria archaeon | reverse complement strand
GAGGTTAAAATGGCTCTGCTGCCGGCGGCAATGCGATAATTGTTGGACAGCCTCGAAAGTGTAAAAAAGAAAAAGAACTCAGTGGTTTGCTTTGCTTAGCGTTTTCTACTCTACTCTATTCTAAGCTACGCAAAATCCAACTGAGCATACAACTGTCGGTCCTTGAAATTCTTGAGTGACATCGCACCCGATGGACAGTACGACGCGCAACTGCCACAGCCGATACAGCCCTCGGCAACACGCGCAACCACCTTATTGCCGCCTATCACCGTCACGATACCGTACGTAACTGCAGCAACCGGCTCCTCGATCAACTCGATCGCTTCAACGGGACACAGCTCCACGCAGACGCCGCATCCAGCACAGATGTCCTCGTCAACTACAGAGACTATTCCCGGCGTCTCGAGGAAATTCTTCGCCAAGAGCACGCTTGCCCTCGACGCTGCGGCACTGCTCATTGCAAGGGTCTCATCGATCATTCCCGGAAACACGGCAGAACCACAGACGAACACGCCTTCATTCACGGTATCAACGGGTGTCAACACGAGCTTCGGTCGCTCCTGCTCCTCCAAGAAGAAGCCGTTCTTGAGCGGAATCATGAACATCTTGCTCAATTGCTCGTTCTCTTCCGCAGCCAGCATCGGTGTGCTGAGCACGATCAAATCAGGCTTTATCTCTATCGTATCGTTGAAGATAACATCGTAGACCGATATAACGCCGTTCGTCAACTCCGGTGGTCGCTCGTTCTCATACCTGAGGAATACCACGCCGTTTTCGCGCGCTTCTTTGTATAACGTTTCCCACTTACCGAAGGTCTTGATCTCCTGGTAGAGCACAAATACATTCGCAGTCGGGTTGAGTTTCTTCGCTTTTAACGCATTTCTCACCGTTTCGATGCTCGCATACTTTGAATACACACCCTCGTTTATTGGCGCGTCTTGGATCAGAGCAATTGTTTTGGCATCCATGGTGCCTTCCAGCATCTTCGCAAATGCAGATTGCGTTACCACGTTTTGAGCCTGACCATAGCCAAAGTAGCCTTCAGGTACAACTTCTCGCGCACCGGTTGCGAGCACGGCAGCCCCGAAATCGATCTCTTCATCAACGCCTTTGCCGGTTACCTTCGCTCTAAACGCACCGGCTCGTCCTCTCACGTCCTCAACGGCAGCACCCGTGAAAACCTTTACCTTCTCGTTGCCGGTTACTTTCTTAACTAAATCAGCTAACACGTCAGCACCTTTCTCGCCGTTCTGTAACTCAGGGATCTCTTTCAATTTACCGCCTAAGTCCGTTTCCTTCTCCACCAAAAAGACCTCATAGCCCGCATTGGCGATGTCAAGTGCGGCATTCATGCCAGCCACACCGCCACCCACAACGAGTGCTTTCGGTGTTACAGGATATGTCTCGATCGGAATCGGTTCAAGATAGCGCGCGCGCTCGACTGCCATGGTCATCTGGCTCATTGCTGCGACCGTCGCTTCCTCCTTATCGTGTACACACGCGCACTGTTCGCGCAGATTCACCATCTCGAGTAAATAGGGATTTAAGCCCGCCTTCGCACACGCGTCCTTGAAGATCTCTTCATATTCACGCGGTGAAAATCCCGCAACGACTATTCTGTTCAGCCCCTGGTCCACTATGCCACTCTCGATCGCTTCCATCATCTCTTTCATCGTGTTGGTTTCGCCGTTCACTAAGGCCACATTCCTCAGTCCACTAACGTGCTCCGCAACTGCGGGTATATCCATTAACTCGGCAACGCCACCTTCACGACCACTGATGAACACACCGATCTTCGGCTTCTCACCGACCTCAATGTATTTCCGCTCCTCCTGTCCCGGAATCATCTCCGTCCTTTCTGAGAGCTGAGCAGCCTTTAATGCCGCGCCGTTTGCCTGTGCAACGCTTTCTCTGACTTTCATTGGCGCAGTAGCCGCGCCACCAGCAAAGATACCCGCAACACTCGTTTCCAGCGGATTCGTGAGGCTTGTCTCAATAAACCCATAAGTATCAGTTTTTACACTCGTTATCTCCGCAAGCTTGCCTAATGTTTTTGACGGGAGAAGACCAACTGCAAGAACTACCATATCGAGGTTTAACCGTTCAATCGTGCCGTTCGCTAAATCCTCATACTTAACGAGTAACGTGCCATCCTCAGGCATTACCTCCGGAACTCGTGATCTGATGTAGTGCACGCCATATTTATTTTTGAGCTTCTCAACTTCATCCTCGTCCCGTCTGAAGGTCCGTATGTCCATGTAGAAGACGTAAATGTCCATGCCGGGATATCGCTCTTTTACTTCCCACGCCTCTTTCGCCGTGTACGCACAGCATGCCGTCGAACAAATTTCATTCTCCTGGCATCGCGAGCCGATACACTTGATAAATCCGAGCTTTTTCACCGGCTGGCCATTCGAAGGTCGCAACAGCACGCCCCGCTCACTCGCAGTGCACGCTCGGAGCATCCCTTCAAACTCCAATGACGTGACGACATCAGGATTGGCAATTGCATAGCTCTTTGGTATGTTATCAAAGACATCGTAGCCCGGTGTGAGCACGACGCTCTCCACGCCTATCTCCTTGCCCCCGACGGTCAACGTGAAATTCCCCGCTTGGCCGGATAATTTCTCAACCTCGCTTGAGAGCATCAGCTCGATGTTCGGATGATTTTCAATTTTTACGATCCGTGATGATATTCCCGTTTCACATTCGGCAAGCTCTGCTACTTTACCACCAAGTTGCGCATTCTTCTCGATCAAGTAGACTTTGTACCCAGAATCCGCAAGATCAAGAGCTGCTGATATACCGGCAACACCCCCTCCAATAACTGCTATTCCCATTTTCACACCACCTTCCCAAGTATGCTCTTCGTATCGATGATATTCTTCTTAAAACCAAGCTTATCAGGCTCTATTCCCAGCGCGAGTCCCAATAACTGGGTGATATAAACGATGGGCATTTCAAAATCGAGTTTTAAGGCCTTTTTTACATCTGGCTGCTTCGCATCCAGCATCATGCCGCAGAGAGGACAGGCAAGTACAATACAGTCCGCACCCGCCTTCTTCGCCGACTCGAGGATCTTTCGCGCCATCTCGAATGCGATGTCCGCCCGTGTCATCATCAGTGGCCCACCACAGCACTTCGTCTTCATAGCACTGAAGGGAACATTTTCGCCCCCGATCAGCTCGATCAACTGATCCATCAACACGGGATCGTCAGGGTCATCAAACGCTGTTTCAGGCGGTCTTCCTAAATAACAGCCATAATACGGAGCAACATTGACATTCACTTGCTTTACGATCTTACTTTTTAATTCATCCAGACCGACATCGTTGACGAGGACATCGAGTATATGTTTCGTCCTTACCGTGCCATTATACTCAAGTGACGGGTCGATTCCCTTTATTTCTGCACGTAATTTCTCGTCTTCCCTTAACGCCTTGTCAGTCCTCGCTAAGTTGTAATAACAGATACTGCATGGTGTGACGATATCCATGTTGTCCTTTTCGGCAAGAGCAAGATTACGCGCATTTAACGCGTACACCAACCGCGGATCCTCCGCTTCTGCCGCACCACAGCAATTCCAGTCTTCCAGCTCAACCCAGTCAACTCCGAGTTTATCAAATACTGCTTTGGTCGATATGTCTTGCTCCAATGCTGTCGCCTCTGAGGGACATCCGGGATGGTATGCAAGTTTCTTTTCGCTCATTCTTTCTCCTTCTCCTCTACCCACTCGAAGATCTTCACCATCACGTCTCTCTGCTTGATTTTCGACGGGAGCATCCCCTTCAACAGGCCGTGCCCGCCAAGAGGTCCCATTTTACCATGCAAGAACATCCGCATACCGAAATCCTTGTAATCATTCATCATCGCTTTCATACCCGAAACTTTGCCGCCTTCCCTCTTCGGGTAATATTCCATGGCCAAGCCCATGTCGTAGAGCCGTCCATACTTCTGTATGGTATGGAGGAATGCCTCTTCAAAGAGTGGTCTAGGACTCTCGATCGTTATATTGCCTGCTTTTGCCTCCTTCTCTGCTATGCGCCGTATGACCGCGAGCACATCGCCAACCACCACGTTTTGCGGGCATCGTGCGGTGCATGTCTGACAGATAGCACAAATCCACAAATCCGGATTCGACAAGACCTCAGTACGCATCCCCAAAAGACTCATCTGGATGATCTTCCGCGGATTGTAACTCGGTATGATTTCACTGATTGGACATCCTAAGGTACAAGTGCTGCACTGATAACACGCTGTAAGGTTCTCGCCCCCGGGCTCATTCAAGATCTCATTTTTAAAGTTCGGGTCCAGTTCCCATGTTTTTATCGGCATTTTACCTTAAGCACTCTTCTAGTTCATCCTCTTCGTAGGTTGTGAACGGTAGAGGCTCCTTCGCATCCTTTCCGGGCACGTATTCGAAAATCTCCTGTACCTTCTGTGCAACTACCGGATAGAATCTCGTTAAGGGGATGTCCTTTGGACATGCATCTTCACACATTCCACAGGCAACGCACGTTGTCGAGACATGGTACACTCGCGTGAGGTGGTACAACAGTTGATTTGTGGGCACTTCTATCGCACCCCGTGCCTCTGCTAAGTTCAATAAGTCGCCGCCAGCCGGGTTTCCCAACTCTTGTTCGAAGAAACACTCTTTACAGTAACAGACCGGGCACACATCTCTGCAGTTCTTACACACGATGCAGTTCCGTAGAAATTCTTCCAATGCTTCCCTGCTGTCTATCTTTGGCAATTTCGCTAAATTCTCTTTCGCCTCTGCTGCGATCCTCGCTTTCGCCTCTTTCCGTTCGAGGTCCTTTTCTTCCAAGGTTAAGCCCACAGCCGTTAACGCTTCTTCGCCCATAGCACTGAGCCCTGCGACGATCGCCTTATTACCGTTAGCCCGTGCAATGACAATATCACCAACATCTGCAAGCCGATTCTCACAGATTGCGCAGGCATCCCGTATCGAAATACCCTTACCCGCAAGTTCCTTGAGCTTTGCACTGTCTACTTGGTCGCCAATAGCAGCATAATGCTCTGCATAAACCTCATTCGCGAAGGTACCCGCACAATCGACCGTTATGAGCAGCACACTATCCTCATTGAGTTGCTTCAGTTTTATCAATTCGACTGCTGCGCGTGTCTCGCAGGGCTTGGCCACAATTCCCACTTTCTCATCGATCAGCCAGCCCTTGACGATGTTCGCAGCATTTATACTGAACGACGGCGCGAAGATGACTGATTCAGGCGACGTAATCCTATTCTTATCTCGCACGAGCATGTAGGATACGTTATTCACGTCCCGGCGCGGCATAATGAGAGCATCCACGACCTTGTTCTCGAGCAATCCCTTGAAAAACCCTTCTAATTCCCCATAATTGAGCTCTGTTCCTTTCATAGTATTTCATCCCTCATTGGATTAGGCCCCAATTGTTTAATGTCCGCTGCTATCTGCTTCATTGTATTTGCGAATTTGTCACCCTCTGACGCGCTGATCCAATATGATTTAACCCGATCGTCCAGTCCAAATTGCTTTAAGATGGTTCTTATTGCTGCTATTCTGCGTCTCGAATAGAAGTTCCCCTTGATGTAATGGCACTCTCCGGGATGGCAGCCTCCAATGAATACACCGTCTGCACCATTTAATAACGCTTTGAGCACAAACATCGGATCCAACCGCGCCGAGCACATCAGCCTTATTATCCGAATGTTTGGTGGGTATTTTTTCCGCGACGTCCCTGCCAAGTCTGCACCAGCATAAGTACACCAATTACAGGTAAATCCGACTATTTTGGGCTCAAAATCCCCTTTCTCTTCTCCCATTTTTTATCACCTAGGTCTATGCTTCTTTCCACGATAACTTTTGGCTAATCTTCCTATTGGATATGACATATATAAGTTTTTCGATATTTCTTAACGTCACAATCTTGTTCAGGATTTGAAAACTCATTTTAAAGTGTTTAATACGGATAACCCCCATAAAGATACAGGTGCATTGTGGTGAAGATTGGTTTAGGGAGCGTAAAAACGGTTTTGAAGAATGGCAGCATAGAGCTTCAGGAAACTCAAGAATTGGCGAGTAGTTATCAAACAGGGCCAAAGACAGAGTGGGAGTCAGAGAATATGACTGTTAGAGTATTCAGAGCGGTCTTCAACGTTGTGGTCAATCTTAGTTTTGGAGAGCTAATGGCAAAATGAGCATCATCTCCTTCAATCCCGATTTAATCTTACTCCATGCACCCACCGTCTACGATTTCCGCAAGTATCCCCTCATGTTCGGCCCGATTGCCGATGGTGTCCCCTCAACGCCGCTATTCGAGATGTATCCAATCGGATTTTTCTCCTTGGTAGAACACCTGGATAGAAATGGCGTCGGCGTACGAATAATCAATTTAGCAGTGCGAATGCTCAGTGACGATGCGTTTGATGCGGAAAAAATGATACGAAAGCTGAGAACAAAGGCTTTTGGCATTGATCTCCACTGGCTACCGCATGCGCAAGGAAGCCTCGAAGTAGCGAAGCTCTGCAAGCACTACCATCCCAACATACCGGTCATCTTCGGTGGATTTTCCGCAACGTACTTCTACAACGAGTTGATTTGCTATCCCGAGGTGGATTTTATCATTAGAGGAGATTCCGCAGAAGAACCCCTGCTGCAGCTCATGAAAGCGATTACGCAGCAATCCTCCACCACCTTCAGTACCATCCCAAACCTCGTATGGAAAGGTGGAAACGGTGAGGTGCACGTAAACCGCTTCACCTATATTCCAACCGAATTGAACAACTTTTCTAACAATTACGTCGCGGTTTTCAAATCGGCTTTGAAATACCGTGATGTGAGAAGTCTGAGCCCCTGGAAAGGCTGGGCTGCACACGAGTGGCTCGACTACCCGATCACGCCGGTAATAACGTGTCGCGGCTGCGTCCATAATTGCACCTTCTGTGGCGGTTCGCGCAATGCACTCGCTCTGTACTGCAATCGGAAGAACCCGGCGTTTCGTGATCCCCACCTGATCGCGCATGATATCCTGAATATCGCAAACTACACGAAGGCACCAATATTCGTGATTGGTGACCTCTTCCAGCCCAGCGAAGAATACGCTTACACCGTCTTAGAAGACTTGAAAAAAGTCAAAGTCAAAATCAAAAATCATCTCGTGTTTGAGTTGTTCACGCCGGCTCCTAAGAAATACTTTGAGTGCATGGCTGACTCTGTTGAAAACTTCAATTTTGAAATATCCCCTGATACTCATGACGAGCGAATCAGAGCAGCGGAGGGGAAGCACTACAAAAATTCGGAGATTGAAAAAAACCTGGAGTGGGCTTTAGATGCAGGGTGCAATAAATTTGATCTGTTCTTCATGATCGGACTCCCTTCTCAGACCTGCACATCGGCCATGGAGATGGTGGAGTGGTGCGGACACCTCATGAAGAAATTTGGTACACGCGTTGTCCCGTTTATTTTACCCTACTCCCCGTTTATTGACCCGGGCTGCATCGCATACGAGCATGCGGAGAAGTACGGCTATAAGATTCTTCTCAAATCGTTTGAGGAGTATCGAACGGCACTGCTCGCACCGAGTTGGAAATACGCCCTGAATTACGAGACCGAATGGATGACGAGAGACGAGATTGTCGCGTGCACGTATCAAGCCGGGTTGAGATTGAACAAACTGAAGAATGAATGTGGCCTGATTGACGAACAGGCATTCAAGAGAACGGAAGACCGGATAAAACGTGCAATTGAGCTTACAAAAACTGTAGACAGAATAATGGCGGTCAATGACGAAACCGTGCGACAAGAACAACTGATGCAGTTGAAACCTGAGTTCGATGCGTTGTTCAACTCGGTCATCAACGAGAAGGTACAACTGGATTGGCCTGCTGCAAAGAGGAGTTTACGGATTTTATCTCTAACGAAGGCAGCGATAGTCGATTCCTTGAATATAAGACGTTAATACCAGCTCTAAAATCCTGAAAAGAGGTATTCGCCAGTGCAATTGTGGTATTGCATCCTTTTGGTAAGGATTACCAGAGCAGGCTCCTGAAAGGCGCTCAAAATTTACCCGGAGGTGTTTTCTTCATCCCCCTATTAAAATCCACAGGAGGTTGTTTGCGCACGCGAATATGAATACACCGCTTAACGCCGCCAACGAGCATAACACAAGCCGGTGATAACCCCATGAATACACCACGCTTCCAAACACACCGGCATGCAAACATGCCATGGCTTTGAAGGCTATGAGATACTCAAAATTAACAAAAAGCGGGTTCAGTTCCTGGAGTTCGATTTGGTACAGTGCCACATAAGTCAAAAGAGCGTCCAAATATTGATAAAAGCAATATAGCCCAAGGAGGCATACCAACCATTCAATCTTTCTATTAATTCTGTTTATCCTCCCATCCATCCATCCATCTCATCACCTTCACCGAAGTGCAACCCGTGGGGTAGAGATAGGTACGTACACTTAAAAGGTTTAGCGATTTTCTTCCAACTTCGATCAATATTGCCCGAAGTGAGCAAAACTTCAAACAATTACTTTTCAACTCTGAGCCTCACCGATTCCACAGGGCCCTCAAGAACCCTGAAGGCGTTTCCTTTTCAAAAGTGGCTCAAAGCACTGACACAAAAATCAACGTGGAACATTTTCTCTTTTAGCGGAGGGTAAACAAAATCATAAACTACGAAGCTGGAAGCGGAACGGAACGCCTCCGCGTGAGCAAGCTCGCCACGACTATCCCTACCTGATAGAAGATCACCAACGGGATAGCGACGACGAGCTGACTCACCACATCAGGGGGCGTGAAAATCGCACCGAGAACGAACATTATCACGATGACGTACCGTCTGTATTCTTTCAACGTTGCTATCTGGACGAGCCCTGATTGAACCAAAAAGACGATAATGATCGGAACTTCAAAGGCGACGCCGAGTATGAGCGTGATGATGATGACAAACGAGATAAATTCGTATATTGAGTATGTGGCAGCCACGCCCGCCGCTGATGACATGACGTAGAGGTAACGAAGAACAAGAGGAAGCATGAGAAAGTAGGAATAGCATACCCCTAAAATGAACAGAGAAACGGCAGAACCCAGAAAAACTATGAGGCGTGATTTTTTAAGGGGATTCTTTAGTCCAAACCGCACCTTCAACGTCTTGTACACATAATGGACTATAAGAGGAACTGCGAGTATGACACCTATGACAAAAGCCATCTTTAACTTCAGCATGATCACCTCCACGGGTGATACATAGATAAGCTTTGCCCCTTCGGGCAGAAGATCTTCTTTCATCTTAACGAGCACCGGGTCTAAAAGATAAAACGAGACTAAGAAACCGGAAAATACAACGACAAATATGGGTATGAGTTTTTTCTTCAACCCTTCGGTTAGGTATCCCAATTCCTCTGCAATACTCGCCATCTTCAAGTACTCCTATTATTTATGGATAAGGTAGATGATAAAAGCTAAGAGCGTAGCGTTTACGCAAGTAACCGAAAAAATGAGGAGAAATACTAGGAGAGAGAGCGAGGCTCTTCTAAGCGTGGATGGACCGATAGGAGATGATGAGATACCCCTAATGGAGCATCTCATGGAACTCCGTCGAAGACTCATTGCTATCATAGTCCCGTTTGGTATCGCTACGGTGCTCATATTCCCATTTTCAAGCATGGCCCTTCGCTACATATTATTCCATAATCTCTTCCCTGAGGAAATGGCTCTGTTTGTGTACAGCCCCATGGAATGGATGAGCATTCGACTGTTATTCTCCTTTTTATTCGCGCTCTCTGTGACGATACCATTGATCGTATTTGAGACGTTCGCGTTCATCCGACCTGGTTTATACCCCTCAGAGCGGAAATTCTTTCTGATGGTTGCGATCCCCTCGCTCTGTTGTTATGGCATCGGTACCGTCTTTGCCTATTTATTCGTCCTCCCGCTCATCCTCGATTATCTCATCACGTACTCGGGAGATATAGCACAGGTTGCGCTTTCAGCAAAGCGGATTTTCGGGCTCATTCTGTATACCGGCTTAGGATTTGGATTGATTTTTCAAATCCCGCTCATGATGGTCCTGGCGGTAAAACTGAAAATTGTTACGCATTCGTGGCTGCGCGATAAGCGGTTCATCGTCTACGGGTTGATCATCGGGATTACTTTCTTCATCATCGCAGACCCGACGGGTGTATCGATGATCATGGCCGTGGTGTCAATTGCACTATTTGAGCTGGGCTTGTTATTAACACGCTATATCGGGCGTAAACGTCGATAGAATGACCTAAAAGCACAGATCTCGAAGGAGAATACAGCAGAGCTATCTTTTGCGATATGCTTGTATGGTACTATTTATATATACCTGACTCCTACTTTATAGCGAGGAGGAAAAAGAGATGGTTTTTGGAGCACTCGGTGGAGGCGAACTCTTAGTAATAGGGGTCTTGGTAATAGTCTTGCTATTCGGGGCAGCGAAGGTACCGCAGCTAGCTCGGTCGTTCGGACAGGCAATGGGCGAGTTCAAAAAAGCGAAAAAAGAATCCGAAATGAATCTCAAACAATTTGAAGATTCTATGACCGGCGATGAAGAAGCCGCACCAAAAACGAAGGCAAAACCAGGGAAGAAGGCTGATGAGATAAATATACGAGAAGTAGCTGCGTACATGGGCATAGATACCGAAGGGAAGACCGATGAGGAATTAAAAGAGGAAGTTCAAGCGAAGATGAAATCCTCTTCCAAGTAGACGAGATGAGCTTTCCCTCTCACGGAACAAGTGACTTTAACAAGATATAGGAACCACACTGTATCGTTTACGCATACCTCATTTTCGACCAGTCAGTGATGACGAGGATAATGAAAGATAGTGCTCATTTTCAAATAATTCGAGCTGTGAAGAGAGCACGTACCTTAACTCAAAAATCTGATGCGTCCTTCTCAAATCAAATCAATTGAATCGAATCAAATCGAAAATAAAAAAATAAATGGTGGGTTGTGGATGTTTTTCCACAACCTTTTTTGGTTTATTAGAGCCCAAGTCCGGTATAGAATGCTCCTATGTTTGGTAATACCTCACCAAGGGGCACGTTCGTCCCAAACATTACTGCTCGTCCCATAAGCTCACCGATGAGCACGACTACAAACAGAGCAATTGCGATCATCGATGCCATCGCCATGTTCTTCTTCGTCAGTGGCAATGCAAGTGCTATGGCGCATATAAAAGCCAAGCCAACGCCTACTACCCATCGTGCCATGTAGATTGTGGAGTATTCGCCCGATAGCATGCTCGTGAGTGTCTCCTCCTGTGCAACGAGTGCATATTCGGTCTCTGCAGTTTCCAACATGCCGGTATTTGCGAAGAGTCCTACGGCCAGCACAATGACCATCACCAGCGCGAGACCCATCGTAATCCAGAGCATGCGTGCTAACGGCTCGTCCCCTTCCTTTTTCATCGCATATTTCACCGAAAGTACTGCTCCCACCGCCGTTACACCGCCAAGCAGGGCAGTAACGTAGAAGAACAGTATCGTCGTTGGATGATTCAAGGAGGGCAGAGTGTAGATCATGTACGCCGCTGCACTTATATAAGGGAACGCAAGACCAACAATCGCAGCTAAGACTCCAACAGGCTTCCTGAGCACCATTAGTTTCCCGACTATCGACGGTATCACTGGGAACCATTTGAGACTGCCGTATTCTGGCTCAAAGAGCCACATTATCGTGTATATCACTGCTAAGATGACGAAAACCGTAAGCACTAGTACTTCTTGACTCAGCAACGATGAACTCACGTTTTTCGTCATCGTCATCATTGCTTGTATCGGTCGTGCCTCGTGCGAGAGTATACCAATCAGGCCGATAACGGCAATCGGGACACAGACCCACGCCCCGGTCTCGAAGAACTTCGCGTCCTCCTTGCTCTTGGCGAGGAAGTCTGCGATGACCATTGCTATCAGCGCGCCCACTGACATCTGACTGAATACCGTGAAGATCACGTATGCGGTAACTGCACTACTACTCATTGTTCTCTGTTCCTCCTTTACACGCGCTCTTGCCAGGCCATTATGTTCCGAGCCTTCGCTTCTCTATACTGTGGTAAGATTTGGTTTATATCTCCTCCAAGACGGGCCTTCGTCGAGCAGAACAGTGCACACCGCGGGCTTGGTTCTCTATTTGTGGCCACCGGTATGAAAGGCTGTACGCATAAGGTGCACTTGTCCATGATCCCCTCGAATTCCGCAGCCGCACCCTCCAGCTCATGTGGATACTGTGGTGCGCCAAATGGGCATGCCCACCCGCAATAGCCGCAGCCGATGCACTTGTCCTTGTCCATCAGAACAATACCGTCCTCATCTCGCTTCTCTATCGCTTTCACAGGACACGCAGCCTCACAGGGAGGCTCTGTGCAGTGCATACAGGATACTGGTATATGCTTCTCTCCGGGTCGCCCCTCGTTAATTTTCACAATTTTCACTCGGGCCGTTCCATGGGGAACCTTGTTCTGGTCCTTGCAAATCGCAAAACATGATCCGCAGTCAATGCACTTCTCAATTACGTTCAGAAATTTATAGGTTACCATTTTTTATTGCCTCCTACGCTTTGTACACCTTGCACAGGCACGCTTTCGTCTCTTGCATGTTCGTCGTCCGGTCATAGCCATCCACACAGATGATGTTAACGGAATCACCGAGTGCGAGTTCTCCAGCTCCCGCAGGCCATCTGTTCGCGTATGACTCACCTTCAAACCAGCCTGCCCAGTGATATGGACAGAATATGGTTTGCTCGTTCACACGTTCTGTCACATACGCTCTAACCTTGATCTTTCCTCGCAACGTCTCGACCCAAACGTAGTCCCAATGGGTGATACCGAGCTCCAGTGCTTTGTTCGGATTTATCTCCGCATACATCTCCGGCTGAAGTTCTACAAGGTATTCACATGACCGCGTTTCAGCGCCACCACCCATGTGCTCGACCTGTCGTCCTGTCGTAAGGATGAGTGGATAGCCCTCGTTTACCAGGTTCTTCCGCTGCTGCTGTATCGTCTTATACAGGCACGACGTACGCCAGTGGCCAAACGGACTTGCATCGGTGATTAAGACATCATCGTAGGTGGGGTATCTAGCAATCAGGTCAGGTCGTGGGCTCTCGATCGGTTCGCGATGTACAGGAATAGTGTCCGGCAGCAAGTCCCACGCTCTGAATCGTGCTCTTCCTGCTCCTGACGGGCAGATGTTCTGGTCAAGCAGCGACTTGAAATCGGCGTCGATCTCTTTCTTCCAACCGGGACCATCTGTGCCATCAGCGTTCTTCTCGTCATAGCCTCCTTCTCTTAACATGCTCTCCTTGTCGTCCGATATCGGATTACCGGCTGTCGAGCCAGCCGCTCTGAATCTCGTTCTGAATTCGTCGCCACCTTCCCAGATCGGTATATCGTTCTTATACAATATCGGTGTTCCCGGGTGCTCGTTATTCCAGCAAGGCCATGGAAGTCCCCAGTATTCACCTTTCACAGGACCGGACTTTGCCTGGCAATCTTCACAATCGAAGACGCTGCACTCGGTAACACACTGCGTTTGCTGCCGCTTGAGCCGCTCCGGAGACTCTCGCATCATGATACCGTTAGAGCCGAGGTTGATCTCCTTGAGCACTTCTTCCATATTCGTATAGGTGAAGTGTTCACCGAACCCAAGCAGCTTGGCAAGCTCCTGCATAATCCACCAATCAGGCTTACTGTCATGCAAAGGTTCGACGATCTTGTTTCGCCACTGCACCTGTCGCGCACTGTTCGAAACGCTCCCGGATTGCTCAAATTGCGTTGCTGCCGGCAGTACGATGATCCCATCAGGTCGGTCCGCCAGGGATGCAGCAATCGTCGCATGCGGGTCAACACCCACGAGCAATTCGACCTTTTCCATCGCCTTCTTCATC
This sequence comes from uncultured Halobacteria archaeon, assembly GCA_964400255.1. Lineage (GTDB taxonomy): Archaea > Halobacteriota > Syntropharchaeia > Alkanophagales > Methanospirareceae > JACGMN01. The sequence goes on along the minus strand of CAYNTR010000007.1, from coordinate 27,547 downwards.
CGCTTCATCTCCGTAATCGAGTTCAGCGAATGCCCCCATACGAAGACCATCTTGATCGGGTTTGGCTGTGTGATCGGGAAATCGTCATTGAGCACACCTTCGTACCAGCGTGAGTCCGTGATACCTCGCTGGTGCATCAACGACTGGCCTTTGTACTCGTCGAACTTCGCCTTCATCTCCTCGAAGGTTATTGGTGCATGCCTGTTCCAGACGCCGATCCAGTGCTTCCAATCACTCTCGGCAAGTCCATAATATGCGGGTAGCCAGTGCGAAAGCACGCACATGTCAGTTGCGCCCTGCACGTTGTCATGGCCTCTGAAGGCGTTGGTGCCACCACCGGGTCTGCCAGCATAGCCCATAAGCAACGAGAGGCAAGCCATTGCCCTGATGTTCTGCGTGCCCACGGTGTGCTGTGTCGCGCCCATCGCCCAGCAGATACAATTGGCATAGCCTTCACCGCGCGGTGGGAATGCCCAGTCTTGCGCGAGCTGTCGTATGGTGGCTGCAGGAACCCACGTGATGTCCTCGACAACTTCCGGTGTGTAGTCCTTAACGACGTCCCACCATTTTGCAAACCCGTAGGTCCTCTTCTGGATGAAGTCCTTGTTGTGCCAGTTGTTGCTCACGATGACGTTAGCTATTCCCCATAGCAATGCAATATCCGTTCCAGATCTGAACCGAACGAACATATCAGCCGCTGCAGCAGACTTGGTGAATCGCGGGTCACACACGATGAACTTTGCACCTCGTTTCTTCGCCTCAAGGACATGTAGCATTGCAACCGGATGTGAACACGCTGCATTCTCACCGAAGAACAGAATGACCCCTGAGTTGCGCATGTCGTTCCACGAGTTGGTCATCGCACCATAGCTCCAGGTGTTTGCCAAGCCTAAAACAGTTGTGGAATGGCATATCCGTGCCTGATGGTCGACATTGTTCGTGCCGTTAAAGCACGCGAATTTCCTGAATAAGTAGCACTCTTCATTGCTCACCTTGGCAGACCCCATATAGAAGATCGAATCGGGCCCGTCCCTTGCCTGTATCTCCTTCATCTTGTTGGCGATCTTATCGAGAGCTTCAGTCCACGAGATCGCCTTCCACTGGCCTCCGACCTTCTCCATTGGCTGTTTCAGTCTGAGCGGTGAGTTGATCATCTCTGCTATTGATGCGCCTTTGGAACACATCGAGCCGCGATTGACCGGATTCTCCAGCCACGGTTCAAGACCGATGCAGACACCGTCCTTTATTTTACCATGGAATCCACAGCCCACTGCACAGTGAGAACAGGTAGATTTCACGAGAGTTACACCGGCTTCCTCAGGAGATGCACTCGCAGGTTCAATCAAATCACTAAGCGTTGACGGATACGCACTGACGCCGCTGATGCCACTAAGAGCTGCTGCGGTTCCTAAGGCGCTCAGTTTGGTAAACGTTCGCCTTGACATTCTGATACCGCTATTTTTACCTATAGAGTTTGTTCTAGTCGCCATTATTTCACCTCTTTCTCCTACTTTTTTACCTCCTCAATTACAATTCGATACCGTCACTATATATATAAGCTTTTCTATTTTGATAGCTCCATTCAAAACTAAGACGGCGTTATTCAAAACCAAATAAGGTTGCAGAGCACCTAATTGGCTACTATCATAGCGAACCCACCCTTAAAAAAGAGGGGAAATGGTTACTCTTTGTTCCCTATCTCGTTCTTCTCAGTACGAAGTAAATCGCTGCTATGACGCTGCCAACGGCAAAGATCGCTTCGAATCCGGGAGATTTCGGAGTGGGCGTGGGACTCGGGCCCGGCGTTTGCGCACTGCCTATTATTTGTGCTGCACCTTCTAAGTCCTCCTGTAGCCGTGTCAGCGCTGCAGCGGGTGTTGGTGGCACTTTTCCTAACTCATCTACTTTCTCGAAATGCTGGGAAGAGCTGGCAACAAAACCGGCCGCCGTTTCTATATTATCAGCATCGTAATTCATCGCCCCGATCTCAGTATAGTGACATGCCGATTTGAACTCCTCCAATGCTGTGATCAAATGATCCTTTACAGGCTGCATTTCCGACGATACCTCGAATCCCTCAAGTTCGTCCAATGCCGTTGTAGCATCTTCGTATCCACGGCGCGCTCCAGCTTCGCACGTCGTACAATCAAAATTCTCCACAGCAGTCGCCATCGTTATCGTCGCTGCCTCTATCTTATCCATTGTCGTGCTATACCACTCCTCAAACTCTCGGTCTTCTAAAACTTGAGCTCTTGCCACCTCTGAAACACTCGCAAGAGAAAACACTATCAAAACGAGAAGTAAAACGGTAGCGAAATATCCAAAAAATTCTGGGCTTCTCATTTTTCACCTCCTTATGTAAAGTGCTATTTCCTGCTATAAAAGGTTAACGCGGAGGAAAAAAGAAAAGCCCGGTAAAAACTTCAGTGGAGAATACGGGTTCTACCACGGGTATAGAGAAGGTGGCAGTTTTTGATAGGTGGACAGGAAGAGAGGAATAGAGCTTCAGATAGTTGTAGGCTGCAAAAAGATAGTTTTTTATATCCCTGCGTCGTCCTACCTATTGGATACATGACAACAAAAGATTATAAGGAGATTAGGAAGGAACTCACGGAACTCTTGGAAAGAGAAGCACAATTTCTTGAATTTTTACGGATGTTACACGGACGAATACTCAATCTATTTGATCGACCGGAATCCATCGAGAAATTAGCTGGTGAGCTCAAAGCATGTGAAACACAAATTGTCAAGCGCTATTTCTTTCCGATCGACAAAACAATCGATACGTTTACCGATAAACCCTCAATAGCCCGTGAGGAACTGATTAAAACGTGTGAGGAAGATAGAGGGAAGCTGCTTCTGTTTGTTGATATCCTTGATAAAGAAGTGGCGATGAAGGAAAAAGAGATGGAAGAATTAAAAACGGTAACTAAACAAATACGTGACTCGCTTGTATAATAGATAGGTAGGATTGGTGCTGTTAGACGATCTTTCATTGCTGTACGAGCAGAATCGGTATTTTTTCGTGAAGCGGATATGATTCTCGCTGTATTAAATAAGATAAAAATGTGATGCGGATGCTTCATGTCTAATTATCGATTGGATTGGAATTCCGTGGAGTGTACCGATACTCAGCTTAAAGTAGTAAGAAAGATCATGTATTAAAAGTGGGGAAGAGGATGGGATTCACAGTTTCTGGAACGTTAGAAGGCAAAGTATCCTGGTTTGCCAAAAAGGGGTTTGCATCGCCCACATCAACGGTGAGTGCTGCTCTCTTATTACTATTCCTCGTCATAATTGCGGGGATCAGTACCGCTGCATTTTTACCCGTAGCTCAGGCAGCGGGTAGGGAGGCGCCACCATTTAATCTTACAAGCATAGACGGAACGACGTTCAGTCTCAGTGACTACTCAGGAAAGGTCGTGTTATTAGACTTAATGGCGACATGGTGTCCCGTATGCAATGAAGAGATGAAGGAACTCTCACAACTGAGACTGGAGTACCCCGACGTGGTCATAATAACGATATCTGTGGACCCGACAGAGACTGACGAAATGCTGAGGGACTTTAAAGGGGAATATAATGCCGACTGGCTCTTTGCACGTGATACCGATAACGTTTGGGTAAAGTACCGGGACCTCTTCCTACCAACTATCGTCATTATCGACCCCCAAGGAGCTAAAAGCTTCCAGAGGGCGGACCTCATTTCTGCACAAGAACTTGCGGCAGAAGTCGAAAAAGCATACGCAGGAGGTGTTGAAGAACCTGAAGAACCCGAGGAAACGGCACCACCTGTTACAGGCCTATACGTGTTAGCGCTCTTAACAGGACTCATGAGTTTTTTCGCACCCTGTGCGTTTCCACTGATGCCGGGGTATATCAGCTACTATCTTGGAAGATACGAAGGCGGACCAACGTTGAGTGGTTCAATGAAAGCAGGAATAGCTTCAGCGACCGGAATAAATGGGATATTCGCATTAATTGGCGTAACGGTGGCGTTAGGAGGCGTTGCAGTCAAATCGTATCTTACGTATTTCGCACCAGGGGTGGGCGTGATTATTGTGCTTTTAGGGCTTTCAATGGTCTTTGGAAAGACGGAAATCTTCGAGAAATTCGGTGGAAAACTATCGTCGTACTCATCGAAACTCGGCGGAGGGACACGGTACTCAGGACTCTTTTTGTACGGTGTGGGATATGGGTTGGCTTCTATGGGCTGCCAGGCTCCGGTCTTCATTGCACTGATATTTGCCGGTTTAGCTGCTGGCGGACCTTTTGAAGCGTTCCTCGTATTCCTGTCATTCTCGATTGGAATGGGAACCATGATGCTCAGCCTCAGTTTAATCGTAGGAACCGCGAAGATGACGATTTTGGATCGGATTAAAAAAATGATCCCTTACATAAACAGAGGGTGTGGCGTTATACTCATCCTTGTAGGCGCATACTTTTTAGTGGAATTCATATGACCATAACGCTTGATTGAGGTCACATCTACGCTTCGAGAACTCAGTTTTCAGTCACGACTCATTTTGATTGGATTGGTTGTTATTGATTATTTCCCACTCGGTTCCCACCGCGGTATCTTTAAGCATAATCCCTCGCTTCTTCAGTTCTGCTCTTATTCTATCCGCTTCGTCCCATCGCTTTTGGTTCCGCAGTTCTTCTCGCCTCTTAACCAAGTCCAGCAATGCAGGCGGAAGCGACTTTTCTTCCGGTCTAAACTCGATCCCCAGAACTTCTCCGATTTCGTACAGCGCGGGTGATAGATCCTCTCCGGTTCTGTTCATTCGTTTCACCATTTCAAGAAGGAGTGCGACAACCTTCGGGGTGTTGAAGTCGTCATCCATAGCAGCAACGAACGTTTCAATCCACTTTTTCACGTCTCCGTGCTTCTTTCCAGATTTGGCTGCGGTTCGGATATATCGTAAACTATCCCTAGCTTGCTCCATCGAGGATTCAGAATAGTTTATCGGACTGCGATAGTGTGTTGAAACCAGCATTAATCGTAACGTATCCACGTCCCACTTTTTCAGCGCCTCTTGAATCGGTATATAGTTGCCAAGTGACTTTGACATCTTTCTCCCCTCAACCTTCAGGAAGCCCGTATGCAACCAATAGTTCACCATCGGCTTTTTTCCACTGATCGCCTCCATCTGCGCTATCTCTGCTTCATGATGTGGAAAGATCAGATCTTGGGCGCCGCCATGAATATCGTACGTCGAGCCAAACTCTGTTTCGGTTATCGCGGTATCTTCAATATGCCAGCCGGGTCGGCCTCTACCCGATTCCGAGTCCCAATACGGTTCTCCGGGCTTATAACGTTTCCAAAGACAAAAATCAGCTTTATTGTGCTTCCCAATCGCCTCGTCTATTCGCGAAACGGTATCTGCAGCGTCCTCAGCGGTGCGTCCGGAAAGCTTTCCATAATCCTCGAACTTTGAGACGTCATAGTAGATGCCATCCTCCAGTTCGTACGCATAGCCTTTTTCGATAAGAGTTCTCACCTGCCTAACAATCGCATCAATGTACTGCGTGGCAGGCGCATATTTATTTACGCTGGTTATCTTTAAGGCACGCATATCTTCCCGATACGCATTCGTATATCTATCTGCTAATTCATTCCACGGTACTCCTTCTTCACGAGCCCGAGTTATGATCTTATCGTCAATGTCCGTAATATTCTGGAGATAAAACACATCATAGCCTCGATATCGTAGATACCGTGCTATTACGTCAAAAGCCACATACGTACGTGCATGGCCAAGGTGGGAATCATCATAAACTGTTGGTCCGCACACGAATAACTGGACCTTCTTGTCATTCTGAGGGATAAAAGGTGCTTTCCTTCGGAGAAGCGTGGTATAAACGGTGAACGCCATGTTTCAATACCAAGCGCAGGGAGGGATTTGAACCCACGTTCTCCCGATCTGCAGTCGGGGGCCTTACCGGACTTGACCACCTGCGCACCGTGATTATGAAATAAATTTAAAAGGATAAATAAAATATTGTTGACCAAAAGAAGAACACTATTGGTTTTTTTCTCTTCGTTCTCCCCCAAAAAATGGCCATCTCCTTCAGAGCAAGATTAGGGGAGTATCGAAACCGACACGAAAGTTTTTTATATGAAGAGAACGTTTTTGTATTGCAAAAAGCACTCGTAAAAGGTGAGAGAATAAAAATGTATAATAAGAAGCTTGTTTCGGGTACCGTGATAATTACGCTGCTACTCTTCTCACTGCTCTTTTCTGGTCTAGCAGCTGCGGCGCGTATCGACATATCGGTAGATGAGGCGTATCAAATGTTGCAAGAAAATCCCGATGAAATTATTCTGTTGGACGTTAGAACAGAGCAGATATATAATTCCGAACATATAACCGGGCCAAACTACGTTATAGTGAACATACCACTGAGTGTCGACACTACTGCTTTTGAAAGCGGTATCGAGGAGTTGGACAAGTCGAAAATTATTATTGCGTACTGTCAGGCTGGTCGTGCGAGTCAAGTGGCAGGTGATTTACTCGTCAAACACGGATTCGAGCGCGTTTATACTATGATTGGGGGAATCAATGCATGGAAGGGGAAATATCCAACGTCGCTCACGTCACCGAAGCCCACGCAAGCACCAACAGGGGCCATTGCAGCACCCCCGTTTACGCTTACCAGCGTCGATGGAACGACGTTCAGCATCAATGATTACCGAGGAAAGGTCGTCGTCTTAACCTTAATTTTAACGACGTGCCACCTTTGCCAGGAAGAGATGGGGGAGCTCGCACAGTTACGACAAGCGTATCCTGACGTCGCCATAATAAGTGTATCCATTGACCCGCTCGAGACGGACGAGAATCTGCGAAGCTTTAAAGAGACATATAACGCTGATTGGCTATTCGCACGGGATACCAACAATCTTGCTTCGCGGTATCAGGGTTACGTTTTGGCTACTCCAACCGTTGTTGTTATCACTCCTGAGGGGTATATCAGCTTCCGGAAAGTAGAGGTTGTACCCTTAGAAGATCTGAAGTCCGCGGTTGAAAGCGCTTACTCGGAAGAGGGAGAACTGATACCGACCGCGACTCCGGAAGAGAAACCGAAGATTCCCGGATTTGAAGCTACGACGACGGTAGCGATATTCTGCATTCTTGTCGTATCGCAGTGGCGGGAGAGAAAAAAAAGAGAGAGGTAAGTAGGAGGAGCCTAGAAGTTTTGGGATAACCTGCCTGTTAGTTCAATCTAGGATCTACGGAGATATAGTAACTTTGTCCGCTGCTCTTTCCTGTTTTATCTTTACAATCTCTTCTGGTGTGCCGAAAGCTAAAGCACCGGTCAAGCATGTATGGACACATGCGGGGTCTAAATCCTTATCGATCCTTTCGTAGCACGATATACATTTTTGCATCAGCCCGTCGCTTCCAAATGTGGGTACTGCAAATGGGCATGCCATTATGCAATATCCGCAACCGATACACTTGTCCTTATCGTTCAGAACGATGCCATCTGCTCGTTGGTATATCGCTCCCATCGGACATGCTGCCACGCACGGAGGACGTGAGCAGTGGAAGCATGCAAGAGAGACAAATAATCTGGAAGGGTCTGGATAGTTCCCTCCTTCTATTTCTGTCACTCTTCTCCATCTCACTCCTGTTTCAACGTCGTTTTGCTGTTTACAGGCGACTTCACATGCTCTGCAATTAATGCACCGATCTACATCAAACAGAAATTTTTGTACCATCTTTATCCCTCCCTATATATCCTTACAAAGGTCTCACCCATTGGACATACCCCGCCTATTGGATCTGCACCAGCTTTGATGAAATCATTGTCGTTGAGTCCCTTTCCATAGGCTAACGTGAGGCCTGGTGATATATGCCCGAATCCATGCAGCATGAAAACAGTATCAGGTCTTATTTGCTCAGTAACCTTTGCTTTTATCCTGCCTCTACTGAGCTCATTTTCAACCCAGATGTATTCCCCATTCATAATTCCTAAACCGTTAGCGGTGTCTGTATTTATCCAGAGTTCGTTCTCTGAGCAAATTTCGTTCAAGTACGCATTGTCAAATGTTGCTGGATTTGCATGGGTGTGCACTGCGATATGTCCGTGTATTAGTCTAAGCATGCCACTAGGAGCTTCTTTTGGCGGCACAAATCTCGGTAAGGGATCATATCCATTCGCCTCAAGCTTGTTTGAGTAAAGCTCTATTTTCCCGGTTGGCGTATTAATTTTCACCCCTTCAAGCCCCTTGAGTTCAGGACTTATATCAGAAGACCAAATCGAGTTCTCTCTGAAGTAATTTTTGCCAATTCCAAGTGGGCTGAGTTGAGCGTTAATGTAATCGTCCAACTCAAAGTTAAAGTAATCACCAATCCCCATTCTCTTATCTAATTCCTTGAATATCCAGAACGAATGCTTTGATTCGTACATCGGCTCAACGCATTTTTGACGCAAGGCGACTTTTGGCGATTTCCCCATAATAACCATAGCAGGATCATCTCTTTCTAAATAGGTGCATTCTGGAAGGATAACATCAGCATACCAGGCGGTATCGCTGGGTAATATATCAATGGCGACAAGCAAATCAAGCTTCTTGAATGCTTCAATAACCCTATTTCTATCAGGCATTCCATGCAGGGGGTTCGATCGATAGACTATCAAAGCCTTTATCGGATAGGGTTCTTCATTTATGATTGCATCAGGTAGTAATTGCCACAGCCCGTGGCTTGCGGGAACAAGCGGGTATTTATCTGGAACACCATCCACCCGCTTAGCGGTAATCTCAGGATATGCCGGTGGTTTTATGTCACCCAATCCCACCCCCCCCGGGGATAAAAAATTCCTCCTGGCTTATTAATATTCCCCACCAAAGCATTCAAAATTAATATCCCGCGTCTTATCTGTGTTTCGTTCTCGTATCCATGCGGATGCCAGCCCGGATGAGCTACTGCTGGTTGGGTCGTAGCGAACTCTATTGCAATCCGTTCAATCTGCTCTGCAGGAACATCAGTAATTCCTTCTGCCCATTCTGGTGTATAATCACCGATAAATCCTTTTAGCTCCTCGAAGCCGTATGTGTAGGTATTTATGAATTCTTCGTCGTAGAGACCCTCTTTAATAATAACGTTCATCATCGCCAAAACGAAAGCCAGATCCGTTCCAGGTTTTATGGGTATCCATTCATCTGCCTTTGAAGCCGTAACTGTAAACCGCGGATCTAAATATACCAGTTTCGCTCCATTTGCAATAGCAGCCGCTAATGCTTGAACAGAACTATTTGCTGGCGTTTCGAACGTGTTTCTGCCGAATAGCATAATGTATTTGGCATTTTTGAAATCGACGGCATTCAGAATATGCCCGCCCAATGTTGTGATGTCAGCTACAACCCGTGAGATTTTACAGTTTCCGAGACTCGTGAAGTAGTTGGGTGTTCCCAGAGCCTTCTGAAACCTTGTCACCAAGGGAACCATCATGCTCGTGGGAAATTGTATGATTGCGATGCTCTCCGGGCCATAATTCCCTTTTATCTCATTTAGCTTTCCTGCAACATAATCCAGCGTTTCATCCCAGGTTGCACGCTTCCATCCACCCGCACCTCTCTCTCCTGTTCGGATTAGGGGATATTTAACCCTGTTCGGGTTATATATCACCTGTTCTGCCGAATTTCCGCGCGCGCAGAGTTTTCCGTTTGAGTGCGGTTCCTTTGGATTTCCTTCTATCGATTTTACTACTCCTCCATCACATGTCACTTTTATGCCGCAGTTAAAGGGGCACATCTCGCATATACTATATATGGTGCTTTCTGCTTCTGCAGGAGCCGCAGTTGCTGGTTCAATCAACTTATCGAAGTGCTCCATCGGATAAGTGCCGATATTGCTGATTCCACTCAGCGCAACTGCTGTTCCTAAAGCGGTTAGTTTGGTAAAAGTTCGCCTAGATACTCTTGCTCCACCACAACAATCAATATTTGTTCGTACATCCATTTTTTCCACCTCCGTTCTAACCACCCAATTTATATGTATGTACACTTAAAGGTGAAATGAGTATATAAACCTTGAGTATTTTTACTTAATAGTGCATGTACGTTAACAAAATCATATTTTTTAAAACGGACAAATATGGGGATGAACAAAATCCAATTTTATTGAACAAATGTAGACAAATAAGGATGTCTGGTAGATATCTTTAGCCTGAAGTAGCTATAACCTAAAAAATCAAAAAACTCTCGAGAAATGAACCACTCACAACTTAACCTTAAGCTCTTCCTTGAGTATCTTGAGCACGATTTCTGAATTTACCCTTTCCACACCTTCAATTTCTTTTATCTTCTCGATAGCAGCCCCACAGTTCTCATATCCTGGACACTTACAGATAGCCATGAGGTCAAAATCACCTGTTATGTGATGAATGCAGCAACTTTCTCCCAGTTCCGCTACCCCTTCCGCCACCTCTTCGATGCGACATCCCGGCTTTGTTTTTATCCTCGTGATCATGGTGACCATACCGATCTCAGATGTATTGAGAATCGCAGTATATCCACGGATAATCCCTTTTTCGGTCAGCCTTTTTACTCTATCGCTCACCGTAGCAGTGCTGATTTCTATCTTCTGCGCAATCGTCGTGAACGATTGACGTGCATCCAACTGGAGCTCTCTCAATATTTTCTTATCTAATTCATCCATTTATGTTCGAGTAATCTTTAGTCTCTTCCCTTGCTATCTCCGCCAATGCTAATATTCTTCTTCTCATCCCTATAAATAAAACATATTTCTACACAGTTTCCAATAAATCGTCGATTACTGCATCGTCCAGCATAATAAACCCTTTGGTGAGTTTGGCAATGCCTTTAAAGAAAGCTGATCGCTCGTAGGTGTAGAGTGCATCGCAGTAAGTCGGTACCCATTTTAATATATGGTCATCAAAAAATTCGCGTTGCAGCGTTAAGCATTCTTTCAGCCGTTCTCGAGTCTCCGCGGAGAGTTCCTCCTCGCAGAGATAGTGCATAAACCTGAGTTCCAATCCGATATGATCATCGGGCTCTTTATACTCTTTCGATTTGGCGATACCCGCTTTTCTGTAATCCTGTTTTACCTTTACCAGCGGTTCGCCCATTATCTTCCCGCTCACCCACCACGCCTCATAGGGCTGCACTGGAAGTTTGAAAGGCCCGAGGAACAAGAGCGTATACTCCTGTACTAACTCATTGTGCAGTGCGTCAACTTCTTTGCCTTTGCTCTGCTCCATAAACTCGTTGAATAGTCGAAAGCCGTCGGAAAGGTCCGCATTTATCTCTAATGAGGCGAGTTCATGAAAGTGGAATCGTTCGTTCACCAAATCCTCTGCAAGCTCTCGTTGCGGCGTCTCCACATACAAGCGGTACAAAAAATCATAAAAGTTTCTCCGTATCTCCAAAAGTTCTTCAAATTTGCTCATTTACTATTCTCCAATTTTTGTAATGACAACTCAACGGCTTTAACCGGTCTGCATTTCTCACAATAGCCAAGTAGCTCTAACCGTTCTTCTATATTGAGCTCTCCCTCTCCGCCCCCTTCCTGTAATAGAGCTGTCATTCGCTCAAATGCCGATTTGGGCATAAATAATTTGCCGCATTCCGCACATGCAACAAACTCAGCTTCAATCAGCTTTTTACGTTCTCTTTTAACCAGTTGCGAGAAATCAAGCACCCGCTTTACATCAATCGCTTCTTCCGGGCACGCGTGCGCACACAATCCGCAGGCTATACAGTCGCCGTATATGAAGTTGATTTTGTTATCAGCCTTACTCAGGGCATCTGTGGGGCACATGGTTACGCACGCATTGCAGAGCGTACAGCTATCGTTAATAGAGACTTCTGCGAATGGAAAAGGTGTATTATCCTCTCTTAACGTTGGATGCACGTCGGTTTTTACAGAAAGGCTTTCGATCAAATCTAACAAAATATCCCGTTTCGATTTGGCAAAGTCAATCGTTCCCGGTTTCTTCTTTCTGAGTGGAGAAGGACTGAGCTTCTTAACAAAACCCGTTAGTGTCCTCGCAAAATCACGTGCATCGAAGTGCGCATCACCCATCAAAAGCACTCGGTCTCCTAAACCGAACGCTGATAACGTCTTTTGCGCAAAGGTTACCACAGATTCAAGCTGTTCACGGTGGCTATTCTCACAGCCCCAGAGAATAACACCATCTGCCCCGCGTTCACAAGCGCTGAGGATATGAGCTTCTGATACCACATCCGTGCACGGCACGAAGAGAGGTAACACTCCGGGGTACTGGATTTTCTTCCTGCCAACCTCATTTAACTTTTCAACGTGTTCCTGACAGGCGAATAAGAGAACTTTTGGGTGTAAGTCCTCCGCTAATAAGCCATCGATTTGAGCGTAGAGCAGCTGGCTGGGATGTCCGCGTAGTTGCGGGACTGAGAGCGGGCATAGCGAGGTGCAGAGCCCACAGCCTTGACAGCCCACATCGCTAAACCTCATTTTGACTCCTTCCCGCGTTACAGCCCCGTAGGGACAGGATAAACACAACTCACACCCAAGTAATTCACTCCTCCCACTTGCACATCGTCTCAAATCTAACGACAAGTACTTCGCCTTCTCTATCTCACCTAAATTCGAAACAACGTCAAGTGCTTTCTTCAACGCGTCTTCGTAATTCTCTGCCCTATAAATGCCAAATTGGGTCGGCCCTTCCCATTCCTTGTCGATCACGAGCACATGCCCAGCATGAATCACCTCTCGGCTGTGAAATGCAATGGCACCGGTTGGGCAGACTTTAACGCAGTCGCCACATTCATCACAGCCCTCGCCAATCGTGTAGATCGCATCGTACTGTATCACATTCTTCGGGCACGCTTCAGCGCAAAGACCACACGCTATACATTTCGCCCTGTCAATATCTCGCTCTATCTCAACTTCGAACGCACCAATCTCGCCACGTACATCCTTGATTGAGCCGCTATGGAGTTCCAGCTCATCACACCACTCACGCACCGTATTCGTCACCAGATGGACATTAGCCACGTTAGAAAGACTTTTCGCAACGTCAAGTGCCCTGTCATCCTCTTTCCCGGCCACTATCACGTCATAGCCCGCATCCACCGCGATTTTATCAGGTCGGGGATATGAATCGTGCATCGCAACGGAGCTAATCGTAGCTGCAATCATACACTTCGCTTTTTCTGTTGCTTCTTTTCTTCCATGTACCCAGCCACAGTGTTCCCTAAGGTTAAGGACAAAGCTATCACAGTCAAAACTTGAGATAACCCGATCAAAGATGCGTTTTTTTTCTGTGCACCCCGCTATAATGATACAATCAAGATCAAATCTCCGGAGGTCATCGATAATATAATCCAAGCCTCCCTGGCAGAGCTGGTCATTGACCTCAACAACCTCAACCTCTTTCTTTATGCTCTTCTTGACGTTTCTAAAATCTATGTCTACCGTGTTATTGCATGTGCAAAAGAAAACTCCCAGTTTCATGAACCGCTCATTTCTCCTTGTTTTGAGTCCCTTAGCCGACCATAAATAGTATAAAACTACTCATTTTAAAGTATGTCGTAAGCATGTATCGTCCACGAGTATTTATTTCTCCTTTCCCGGAGGTTTCATGAACCACTTTAATGCCGCCCGTTTTTAATACAAGCCTCTTTTTAGCTTTCCTCAATCGGAGGAGTGCAATGCAACCTGCTCAGAAAGAAAGCCGCTTCTATCTCACAAACTTAATCACACCGCTTCCCGGCGAAAACAGTATTCCATCACGTTTCATCATTTCTATCATCTCCTCAGCCTTATCTCTATCCATCCCTTCCTCGACGGCAAGGTCAAGCACCTCTTCTATCGGCACTTCCTCTCCAAATTCCTTCTCCAAATCTTTTATGAGCTCCTTGATCGACCTCGCTCGGTCCCTTCTGGTTTTTGTTGTTCCCGCGGCAACCCAATCGACGTCGAGTTTACCCGTTTCAGGATCCACGAAGACCTGTCTCAAGCAATAGGTCACCACTTTGATTACCTGCCGAGCATCATCAATGGTTACGGTGTCGCTTAACCGAGCACGTGCTCGTGCCTCACCCAACCTGATCAAGGCTTCTAACTGCCGGGCCGTTACGGGAACCGGTGCCTCCTCATCTTCGTAGCCCTGTCTACGAAGTCCCGTATAGAAATTCAAAAATTCTTTCTTCGCTTCCTCACTCATTGCGGGGAATACCTTACGCTTACTCCACGCGACATATTTCCTAAATAACTCTTCAGGTATTACCGGCTTCATCGCCTCCACCTGCGCCTTGAACCGCTCCATCCCCTCCTCCTCTATTTTTCCTCTGTTCTGATACCGCGCAAGCAGTTCACCCGCATAATGGGTCTCGAGTATATGTTCCGCGGTCTTCGTGTCCAGCTCTTCATTGGGCTTATCGATCATGGTATAAATGAGGTCGAATCGTGACAAGAGCGTGGGTGGCATATTGATCTGCTCTGAAATTGGATCGTGTCTATTAAAACGGCCACCTACAGGATTCGCGGCTGCGAGCAAAGCACATCGTGAGTTTAACCTTGCCATTATTCCCGCTTTGGCGATGGATACCGTCTGCTGCTCCATCGCCTCATGGAGCGCATCGCGGTCCTCTTTTTTCATCTTGTCTATCTCATCCACCGCGGCTATCCCTTTGTCCGCAAGAACCAGAGCGCCCGCCTCTAGCGTCCATCTCCCTTCTCCAAACTCATCCCTCACTGCAGCAGCGGTAAGTCCAGCGGAAGAGCTGCTCTTCCCACCGGTATATAAGCCTCGCGGTGCTAAATTCACCAAATAGATGAGCATTTGACTCTTTGCAACGCCCGGATCACCAACGAGCAGTACGTGTATGTCCCCTCTAACCCGGGTCTTATCTGGCAGCTCCTTTGGAACGCCGGAGAATAATTGGAGCACCATTGCCTCTTTTATCTCATCGTAACTGTATATCGAAGGTGCGATGCTTCGAATGAGCTTCTCATAGACATCGGGCTGCTCCTTCAACTCCATTATCCGACGCTCATCCTCGTCTGTTATCTCGATCTCTTCAAACTCCTCATCTTTGAGCTCCAGCGAATTCCCATCGAGATATAAATCAAAGAAGAGCTTCTTGCCAAATTGGGTGATCCGCTGATACGATCTGAGTATACCGGTAACAATTACTCGATCGCCGGGAGCCACTTCGCCGGAGATGTCATCTTCCAGATTGACATCTAACGCTTGCGGTAATTCACCACCCCGTAACTCCTCGGGTGACTCCTGCAGCTGTATTTTCTGCGCATTGACAAATTTTGACTTATCCACCCTCATTATGAATCGCTGTACCTTTCTCCCACACCCACCACTCTCTTGCGGACACTCGTACGGCTCTTTGAATTGACTCCCCGCTTGTGGGACCGAAAAGATGTGGTGGCAGAACGGGCATTCAAATGCCGCCTCTACTATTCTCGGTCTCACCTCAGTCGCCTTGGTAACCAACCCTTCTATACTCACCAGCTTGCTGACATCGTTGCTTCGAATATCCCGAATCTTCACCTTTCGCGGAAGCTTTATGATACGTAAATTGGCCTCATCAAGTGTAACACCGGTAGGGATATCCATCTCCCGTAACGTGCGTGTCGCGGATTCAAGTATCACATCAGGATCATCTAAGAGCATGTCGGCAATATGCGGGTCGTAGATATCCATTTCAGAGAATTTAACGCGCAAACTACGCTTTTCCGGATAAGAATTCGAGAGCACAATAATTTCGTCCCAATAATATTTCTTCAGAAAATCCTCCCATTTCTCCGTCACCAAATCCTGCATCATCTTACCTTTGCACCCCTGTTACATTATTATATTTATATGTGTACTAGCATCTAGCAATTTGTATCTATCAGGTGTGTGCAACAGGTGTGCAACCTACCACAATATACTATATTCTCTGCATCATAAACAGGGATAAGGGATGGAGTGTGAAAGGGGGAAGTGAATGTCAAACTTAGCCGTTGTATTTGATGGTGCCGGTGTTATCTATGCACCCTACCGAATCATAAAAGACATGGAGCGGGGAGTCACGAAGCGAAGCAGGGTCTCTGGAGTCACATGCACGGATCGGCTTGCGAGTGGTGCAATGGTGGTATTGAAGACACGCTACGAAGAGACGATGGAGAGAGAAGACCCTGCAAAAAATTTGGCAGAGTTACTGAGGGAGAAAAAAATAGAAAATAAAGTTATATATAAAAGAGAAGGAGTGAGCGATGAAGAAGTGCGGAACGCAATATTAAGGGATAAAAGCGTCACCTTGAGAGATGTCCATGAAGCGGTGTCCTTGCTCCGCGGCTATGACATTCTTCCGGTATTAGGAATAGGATTGATCATGGATATGGTAAAAGCGAGTGTACGATATGTCATTGCGGGGGGTATAAATCTTTTTCCTGGCACACTCAACCTTTTTAAAGAATTACGTGAGTTTGGTGTTCAGACGTTTATTGCATCAGGAGATAGGATAGAGCGAGAAGAAATAGCGATGTATTTGCCCGATGTGCCGCCGAACCATATTTTTGGAACGATGAAGCCAGAGGACAAGAGAGAATTGGTGAGGAAGTTGAAAGACGAGTATACCGTGATGATGGTGGGTAATGACCGGAATGATTGTCTTGCTCTGCGCGAGGCGGATATTGCAGTACTCTCATTACAAGAAGCAGCAGATAGGCCGAAAGAGGTTCTTGAGGTTGCTGATTTGATGATACAGGATATAGGAGAAATAGGGGATATAGTAAAAGAGACGCAGGAGTAGAAAATGGAACGTTCGAAAGGAGAAGATCTGGAATCGCTTGCAGAAGAATTGAGAACCTTTGAAGGGGTAACGCGAAAAAGAGCTATACGAGATCTTATAACACGGCTGGGGGATTCGGATAAAGTAGGAGGTCGAACTATAATGGGATTCGGAGAGGATGCCGCCGTGCTCAATTTTGACGATGATAATTATATTTTAATTGCGATGGATGGTATCTGGGGCAAATTGCTCAGCGTCGATCCTTGGTGGGCGGGTTATTGCGCTGTACTGGTGAATGTGAACGACATAGCGGCGATGGGGGGCACTCCTTTAGCCATGGTGAATCTCACCTCAACGCAGAAGAAGGATGTATGCCTGGAACTGGGGAGAGGACTGCAAGATGGCGTGAAGAAATTTGGCGTGCCCATGGTCGGGGGGCATCTCCATCCTGACACGGTTTATGATGCACTTGATGTTGGTATTATAGGAACGGTAAAGCGGGATAGTGTGATCTTGTCAAGGGGCGCGAAACCGGGCGACAAGGTATTAGTTGCGGTTGACCTTGATGGCAGAGTCTCTCCAACCTACAAACTGGCGTGGGATACCACGACGAATAAGTCTCCTGCTGAGATAAAAAAGCAATTGCAAACAATGGTGGAGATAGGGGAGAGAAAGTTAGCTACTGCCGGGAAAGACATAAGCAATCCCGGGATGTTAGGCACGCTTGGAATGCTACTTGAGTGTTCAGGAGTAGGGGCGATCGTAGAACTGGCTAAGATCCCGAGACCTGATACAGAAACAATACCTCTGGGACAATGGTTAAAGATGTACCCGGGGACTGGTTTTGTGCTCACGGTCGAGAATGAGCGAAAGGGCGCTGAATGTATAACGATATTCCGCGAGGCGGGGATAGTGGCATCTCTCATTGGTGAAGTGGATGCGAGCAAGAAATTACGTATAACAAATGGAGAAGAGACCGCAACGGTATTTGACCTTAACAGAGAGATTATAACAGGCATCATGGGTTCTGAAAGCGGTTAGCCAACCTCATTCATGGACATGAACGCAGATTTTGATGAGCTATACGAGAAAATAAGGGCAGGACATATCGAGCGGGAAGATGCGATATGGTTAGCGCATCGACCAGCTTATTTATTCTGGATCGCTGATGAATTGCGAAAGGGAGAGAAAGGGGACATTGTTACCTATCTGGTGAATAGAAACATAAACTTCACCAATATTTGTTTGGGCGCGTGCAAGTTTTGTGCTTTTGTAAGCGCGAAGGAGAAAGAATATTTGTTGAGTATAGACGCGATTTTGAGTAAGGTAGAAGAGGCGGTGAAGAGCGAGGCTACGGAGATATGTATTCAGGGCGGCTTGCACCCTGACCTCGTGCTCGACAACTATTGTGAGATTCTTGAAAGCATAAAATCGCGGTTTGACGTACACCTCCATGCCTATTCGCCAATGGAGATATACCATGCTGCAAGAAACTCAAACATGACCGAGGAAGAGGTACTGAGAGAATTAAAGAAATCAGGGCTGGGTTCGATGCCCGGAACGGCAGCAGAAATACTGAATGATTCTATACGAGCAATAATTTGCTCGAATAAGATAAAAACTGAGAAATGGGTTGAGATCATAAAGACCGCGCATCGGCTCGGTATCCCGTCCACGGCGACAATTATGTATGGCCATATTGAATCTTTGGAGGATAGAATAGACCATATCTTTAAGATCCGGGAGATACAGAAAGAGACAAGGGGATTTACCGAGTTTGTACCGCTGAAGTTCATGCGAAGGAATAATGAATTGGGGCGAATGGTGAAACGCACTTATTCGTTTTTGGACGATGCCATCGTTCATGCTCTTGCCCGGGTTATTCTTCATCCCTACTGCACGAACCTCCAGGTATCCTGGGTGAAGTTGGGACTGGACGATGCGCAGATGATGCTTGATTTTGGTGTAAATGATATGGGTGGGACGTTAATGGAAGAGAATATCTCCCGGTTATCCGGTTCCCCTGCTGGAGAGTATTTGAGTCCTGAGGAGTTCGAGCGCCTCATCAGAGATGCAGGAAGAATACCGAAGAGAAGAACCACCTTATATAAAATAAATTGATTCACACCACGGATGATCAAACCCGATAAGCCGTTAGACCGATGCACATTAGAAAAAACTCCCTCTATTACTGATCCACGTTACGGATGTGCCCCCGAAGCGCGCTCAATAATCGAGCATATCGATAAAGGTGTGGTAAACATCGATAAGCCCGCAGGTCCCACCTCCCATGAGATCGTCGCGTGGATAAAAGATATATTGCAGATAAACAAGGCGGCGCATACCGGAACCCTTGACCCGAAGGTCACTGGGGTACTGCCCATTTTGCTCGGCGCTGCAACGAAGTTGGCTGATACGTTTGTGGGGGATAAGGAATATGTGTGCGTGATGAAACTGCACCGGGAGGTCAACGAGGATAATCTGCGGAGGATATGCGAGGAATTCGTGGGTGAGATTTATCAACGGCCTCCGCTGAAGTCCGCGGTCAAGAGGCAGATACGGAAAAGGACCGTGCATTACATCGAGATAATAGAGATAGCGGGTAAGAACGTGCTGATGAAGGTAGGTTGTGAAGCGGGGACGTATATCAGGATGCTGTGCCACCATATCGGGCTTGCTTTAGGGGTCGGTGCGCACATGTCGCAGTTGCGAAGGACGAAAGCATTCCCTTTCTCGGAGGATACTCTTACGAAATTGCACGATTTGAAAGATGCGTATGTTTTTTATGAGCAAGGAGATGAGCGCCTTCTTCGGAACCTCATCATACCCATGGAATATACGCTGGGACATCTTCGCTGCATAATTATCAAGGATAGTGCGGTTGATGCGATCTGCCATGGTGCGGACCTCACAGCCCCGGGGATTTCACGATTAGAAGAAGGAATAAATAGAGGAGATCCTGTGGTAATGTATACAGTAAAAGGTGAAGCAGTGGGCAGGGGCACAGCAACATTGAACTCGAAAGAGATGCACAGCGCTGAAAAAGGTATATGTGTGAATACGGAGAAAGTATTTATGAAGCCCGGGACATATCCGAAGGGATGGAAGCGCAAAGCCGAGGTGGCTGAGTGGTAAGGCGCAGGCCTGGAGCTCATACGACTAGATAGCCTGTGTTCCGAAAGGAACTCAAGGGTTCAAATCCCTTCCTCGGCGAAACACTTTACGAGCAAGAAAAAAGGTAAAGATGACTGAAGAAGCGAATGAAAAAGAGGAATTCAAGCATATTGTAAGAATCTTGGATACCGATATAGATGGTAAAAGAAGCGTCGTATATTCACTCTGTGGGATAAAGGGAATAGGGAGAAGAGTAGCGAAGGCTGTTGTTCTTTCCACGGGGATCAACCCGCAGGTGAAAATGGGAAATCTCACAGAGGATGAGATAGAGCAATTAAAGACCGCTCTTAACAGTGCGGAGAAGCGATTACCCCAGTGGATGCTGAACAGGAGGAAAGACATACTCAGTGGCGAGGACAAGCATCTTATGGGCGCTGATCAGGTATTGCAGTTACGAGAGGATATAAATTTGTTACGCAAGATACGGTCTTATCGGGGTATACGGCATGAACGAGGCCTGAAAGTGCGGGGGCAACGAACAAAGTCAACCGGACGAAAAGGACTGGTAGTAGGCGTGATACGAAAGAAGCAATTAGCAGCCACGAAGGCTGGATCAAAGAGATGAGGTAGATAAAATGGGCCATCCAAAGAGACGGAAGAAGAGATATGAGAAGCCACGAAGGCCATGGGAGATGACTCGGATAAAGGAGGAAGGCGAGTTGGCCACGATGTACGGACTAAAGAACAAGAGGGAGATCTGGAAGGCGGCAAGCATCATAAAGAGATATCGAAGAGAAATACGAAAGATCTTAGCGGAAATAGCAGGGATGAAGCCCTCCGAGCATGCATTACGAAAGAAAGAAGCGATATTGGCGGCTTTAAGACGGCGCGGTATATTGAAGGAGAGCGAGGGTGCGAGTTCGAGGTTAGAGGATGTTCTGGTGCTGAACGTGGAGGACATCCTAGAGAGAAGGCTCCAAACGCGGGTGTATAAAAAGGGGCTCTCAAATTCGTTAAAACATGCACGACAACTCATTGTTCACGGTCATATTGCGGTTGATGGGAGAAGAGTTACCATTCCTTCGTATATAGTGGACGTGGCGGAGGAAAGGAAAATCGGATACTATGGGAAACCTCCTGTAACTACCGAGATAGCGGAAAACGTTGCGGAGGCGAGTAAATAGCAATGGTAGAGGAGAGATGGGCCATCGCGTATATATTCTCTTCGTTCAATAACACCATCATCACCATCACTGATACGACCGGTGCGGAAACCATTGCACGAGCTTCTGGCGGGATGATCGCGAAGGCGGACCGTGATGAGAGTTCTCCGTATACCGCAATGCTTATGGCACAGCAACTTGCAGAGAAACTTAAAGAACGGGAAATAACCGGGCTTCGGGTGAAAGTAAAGGCAGCAACGGGGCGCAAATCGCGAACGACTGCTCCTGGTGCGCAGGCCGCGATACGGGCTTTCGCTCGTGCAGGGCTGCGAATAGGAAGAATAGATGATGTGACGCCGATACCACATGACGGCACAAAACGCCCTGGCGGAAAGAGAGGCAGAAGAGTTTAAGTGGTGATGGCGCGAGTCCATAGTGAGCGATGGAAGTAAAGATAGTGGAACGCGAGGAAAATGAAGTAACATTCATGCTTTCGGGCGTGAAATCGGCTTTTGCAAATGCGCTGAGAAGAGCAATGATTGCCGAGGTGCCGAAGCTCGCAATTGACGTAGTGAACATCCATAAGAACACCTCGTTGTTATACGACGAGCAATTAGCGCTACGGTTAGCGTTGATACCGCTGAAAACAGATCTGCGTGCTTATAATGAAGATGACCATGTTTCCCTGACTTTAGAGGCGATAAGCCCTGAAAAAGAAGGGGGATATTCGATGGTTTATTCCAAGGAACTCATCTCGTCAGACCCCACGGTGGAAGCTGCATTTGAGCATATACCGATCGTGAAGTTGATCTCACAGGAACGAAAAATTGGCGGTATCAAGTCGATTGCTCGGCAGAAGATTGCTCTTGAAGCGATAGCACGACTGGGTAGAGGGAAAGAGCATGCGAAGTGGCAGCCGGTTACTGCCTGCAGTTACCAAGACATGCAGGATGACGAGCACAAGGGCGCCTTACTCTTTACGGTTGAAAGTGACGGCTCGTTGCCCGTTGATGAGATCGTTGGAGAAGCCGCGAGAATACTGCGAACAAAATGCGAACGCGTTTTGAATGGACTGGGTGAGTAATCTCAATCTCCGAATGCCACGTTCAAACTTCAAACCCTGAAGAACGTTAAAAATCGGTTTCTGATTCGAGTCGCAGTAGCCACGTATCGAAAGATTTTTTTAAACCCAAATGGACGGTATTGACGTGAAGGCAATTATACCGTTTAAGAAGGAAGGTGCAAAATCGAGATTAGGGCATTTTTTTAGCGTTAAGGAACGAGAAGAATTTGCTCTAAGAATGCTGACGGATGTTTTGGGTGCATTAGCCAAGTCGGAGATACAAGAGGTAGAGATCATTTCAGCAGGCTCCGGTGATGCGCTCGTAAAAGACGCAGAATTAAGTGGTGCGGTGGGCGAAAAGTCGACAGTCAAGGTGGCTGTTAGAGAAGACCCAAGAGATCTCAACGAAGCGCTCAACGAGGTGTTACCGAGACAGAAAGATCCTGTACTGATAGTAATGGCTGATGTCCCCCTGATCACGCCCGAAAGCATTAATGAAATTATCCAGCATGAAGAGGACGTGGTGATCGTACCGGGAAGAAAAGGAGGCACCAACGCTTTATTCTTGCGAAGTCCCTACGCTTTCGTCGTTTCTTACTACGGTAATAGCTTTGTAAAGCATATCGAAACGGCGCAGAGGAAGAATTTGAGCTACGCGATTTACGATTCATTTTTCATCAGCACTGATATCGACGAGGTAGAAGACTTGATTGAGCTCTTGATTCATGGTAAGGGTCGCGCGGCAGAGTACCTCCGCAGCCTTGGCGTTTGCTATCACGTGGCCAAAAATGCGAAGTCACGAGCGACAGTGGCGAGAAGATAAAAAAAGAAAACTTTTAGTACTTCGCTGCCCTCTTGCCTCATCAAGGTGAACGAAAAGATGGAATTGGAAGGAGTTGAGATAGAGGATACATTTGCTGAAGCATTTCCGATAAAGGTTGCACGTGTATTGATAACGGCGGTGAATGACCGATGGGCGATGGAAGCGGCGAGGGAGGCGACGGGATTCGGTACGTCCGTCATAATGTGCCCTGCAGAGGCGGGCGTGGATGGACTTGTACCACCAGAGAAGACTCCTGATGGCAGACCCGGTGTCAATGTCATGTTCTGCACGTTTGGGTATAAGGCACTCGATGGGCAATTACTCGCGAGGATAGGGCAATGCGTGCTCACCTCGCCGACGGCAGCGGTTTTTAACGCCCTTACGGCGGACGCCGAGAAGGAGTTCAACATAGGGTTCAAACTCAAATTCTTTGGTGACGGGTACGAATCTGAAGAGGAACTCGCGGGTAGAGCAGTCTCGCGGATACCTATAATGGGCGGCGAATTCGTGGTGGAGAAGAACCTGGGCGCAAAGGAGGGTGTTGCCGGTGGGAACTTCTTTATCTTTGCGAAGGACCAGATGACCGCATTAAAAGCGGCTGAGAACGCGGTTGCTGCCATAAAACAGGTTGAAGGCACAATAACCCCATTCCCCGGTGGTGTGGTCGCATCGGGCTCAAAGGTGGGCTCGAAGAAATATAAGTTCATGCATGCCACGACGAACGAGCGGTTCTGTCCGACCTTGAAGGATAAAATAGAGGACACGGCAATACCAGCGGACGCTAACGGTGTTTTTGAAATCGTCATCAACGGCGTCAATGAGGATGCCGTAAAGGCCGCAATGCGTGCAGGTATCCATGCGGCAGTGAAGGTTCCAGATGTAGTGAAAATATCTGCCGGGAACTTTGGCGGGACATTAGGGAAATATAAAATCTATCTGAAAGACGTGTTAGGGCTCTAGGCAGTCAAAAGATAAGTTTCGATAGGAAGAGCAAAGAACCACACGAGTGGAGGACATTGGGAGGTCCTCCTTTTCTATTTTTTGAGCTGAGCATCTGAAAAGTAATCGTATCACCATGTGCCCCGAATTGCTCGTTCTTTACCGTACCTTTAAATGAAACCGATTGTATCTAAAAACCATCAAAAATTTAGTTTGGAGTAATGGAACACGAATTAACGAAAGATAATAGAACAGAGGAGTTTTCAGAGTTAGAAAACCTTATCGGATACCACTATAGGAACAGAGCGCTTTTGGAGGAAGCAATAACCACGAGTTCATATGCTAAAGAGCACCCGGGCTCCGCCAATTATCAAGAACTCGAATTCCTCGGAGACCGCGTTATCAGTCTGATATTAGCGCGACACCTCTATGCGTCGGGATCGCTCGATGAAGGTAAAATGACCTTTCTGAAGGCAGAACTGGAAAAGAATGAGCAGCTTGCGGAGTTCGGCGAACAGCTTGGACTCAGGACGTATATCAGGGCGAGTGAACCAGGAGAGGAGATAAGCCTGAAAGTGATTGCGGATGTCTTTGAGGCGATTTGCGGTGCGATCTACTGGGACAGCCACGGATCAGAAGGTATGCAGAAGGTGGAGAAGTTCCTCCAGAATTTCCTCTACACCATCTGCGGCTGCAAGCGCACGTGGACGATCGACTCGTTCGTCGAGGAGCAGATCGAGGCGATACGGGCAGCGGTGGGCCGTGCGGGCAAGGTGATCTGCGGCCTGAGCGGCGGCATCGACTCAGCTACCACCGCGCTCCTCGTCCATGAAGCGATCGGTGACCGGCTCACCTGCGTCTTCGTGGATAACGGCCTGCTGCGAGAAGGTGAGAAAGAAGCGGTGCTCAAGACGTTCGCCACGAAGCTGCAACTCAACCTCGTCAGTGTCGATGCGCGGGAGCGGTTTCTGGAGCGCTTACACGGCATTACGGACGCTGAGGCGAAGCGTAAAGTGATCGGCGAGCTCTTCATTACGATCTTCGAAGAGGAAGCGCAGAAGCGCGGCAACGCGGAATTTCTCGCGCAGGGCACCATCTACCCGGATCGCATCGAGAGCGCGCGGGCCAGCTCGCGGATGTCATCGCGCATCAAATCGCACCATAACGTCGGCGGCCTCCCGGAGCAGCTGAGGCTCAAGCTGCTGGAGCCGATCAAGGAGCTGTATAAAGATGAGGTGCGTGCCGTAGCGAAGGAGCTGGGCATGCCCGCGGAAATCCTCAACCAGCATCCCTTTCCCGGCCCGGGGCTCGCCGCGCGGATAATCGGCGAGATCACCGTGGATAAATTGCGGATCTGTCGTGGCGCATCCCGGATCGTGGAAGAGGAGTTGAAGCGGAGTGGGCTGTACGACAGCGTGTGGCAGGCCTTCGCGATTGTCGGTGATGATCTCGCCACGGGCGTTCTTGGCGATGCGCGAAGCCTGGGCCGGATCGTCACGATACGGGTCGTCGAGTCGAGGGAGGCAATGACCGCGGATTTCGTAAAACTGCCCTACGAGCTGCTGGAGCGGATGAGCCGTCGCATCACGAACGAGGTGAAGGGGGTGACGTGGGTGACCTACGCGATCTCCTCCAAGCCGCCGGCAACGATCGAGCCATGTTAACGGTAACGAGCGAGCGGTATGCGCAGGGGGTACGATCGCTTCCCCCGTATCTCTTCGCGGACCTCGATGCGCGAAAGCGCGAGGCACAGCGACGCGGCGTGGACATCATCGATCTGGGTATTGGTGATCCTGATTTGCCCACACCGCAGCATATCGTCGAGGCACTCTACCGCGCCGCACAGGAGCCTGCGAATCAGCGGTACCCCTCGTACGAGGGCATGCGCGCGTTCCGTGAAGCCGTTGCGAGCTGGTATAACCGGACAAAGCACGTTGAGCTTGAACCCGAAGACGAGGTGCTCACCCTCATCGGGTCGAAGGAAGGGATCGCGCATGCCGCCTTCGCCTTCTTGAATCCCGGTGATCTCGCGCTCGTGCCGGATCCCGCGTATCCGGTCTACCACCATGCCACGGTGCTCGCGAATGCGATCCCGTACGCCGTGCCGTTACGCGAAGAGAACGACTTCAGACCGGATCTTGAAAGCCTCGACCCTGCCGTGGCGAAGCGTGCGAAGCTCCTGTTCCTGAACTATCCGAATAACCCGACAGCCGCGACGGTCAAGCGCTCATTCTTCAAGGAGGTCGTTGATTTCGCCCACGACCATGAGGTCATGATCCTGCACGATAACCCGTACTCCGAGCTCACCTTCGAGGGCTACGAATCACCCAGTTTCCTCGCGGTCAGGGGTGCGAAGGAGGTTGGTATCGAGTTCAACTCGCTCTCGAAGACCTATAACATGACCGGCTGGCGGCTCGGCTTCGCCGTCGGTAATCCCGAGATCTTGCGCGGCATTCGGCTCGTCAAGACGAATATCGACTCAGGCGCGTTTCAGGCAGTGCAGGCGGCGGGCATCGCGGCGTTAACCGGCCCCCAGGACTGCGTCAGCCGCAACGTGGCGATCTATCGTGACCGCCGGGATATCCTGGTGGAGGGGCTGCAAGCTGCGGGCATAGCAGTAAAGAAGCCCCGTGCAACCTTCTATCTCTGGGCGAAGGTACCGCATCCGCAGACGTTCGCAGCTTCACCCTCAATTCAGTTCTCTCTCGCGCTGCTGGATCGCACGGGCGTGGTAGTAACGCCCGGTGTGGGATTCGGCTCCTGCGGGGAGGGATATGTTCGACTCGCCTTCTGCACGAGCGGCGAGCGGTTAACTGAGGCGTGCGAACGGATACAGCAGCTCGCCCTCTAGCTAGCTATTGCTTTTTTTTTCGCCCCGAGGGACCGTCCCGCGGGCTGGGCTGGATGCGAGCCACAGCATGCGAAGGTCTCCAAGCCCTTCTACAAGGTGGACTAGAGCAGCGAGGGACCGGCGCGGGATTGGCGATCGTGAAGCGGATCAGCGAGGTGTACGGCGGCTAGTAACGCATACGCCGTAAATCGGGTACCGAATAAGCCCCTCAGTTCCGTCGCGTCCTCTTCCCCTGGCCTATCCGATTCCAAGGTCAGAAGGAGGAGTTTGAGGGGCTGGGGATCACCCGAAAAATTAAGCACTTACTGCTCCCATCTACTTAAGAAGCCGAAGCTAAAAATTAAAGGTGATATAGGAACAATGGCGAACAAGAAGGTATTTCTGGTATCTATTATTCAGGAAGGCAAATTCTTCGTGGCGCGCTGCCCGGAACTCGGCGTGACCTCACAGGGCGAATCGCTCGTGGAAGCGCAGAAGAATCTTAAAGAGGCGATCGAGCTTTATATCGAGAGTTTTGGGCTCGAAGACCTGCCTGGAGTAGCTGGTAGACCCTACTGGACAACCGTCGAAGTAGAGGCAGAAGTAGCGGATGTCTAAACTACCCGTTATCTCCGGAAAGGAACTTGTCCGAGCCCTGAAGAAAGCGGGATTCGTCGAAGTGCGCCAGAGGGGCAGCCACGTCTCCTTGCAAAAGGTGACCACCGAAAAAACATTCAAAACCGTTGTTCCGCTACACCGAGAACTTGCTAAAGGAACGGTACTCGACATCCTTCATCAAACCGGGCTGAAGAAAGAGGAACTCATTGAGCTGCTGACCTAAAGCCGCATCACTTCCGCCACTTTGTCGGTC